>JAFLRQ010000124.1 GCA_022511395.1 Agathobacter sp.
TTACCGCAACTAACTTCCGCCCCACGGCGGCGCCGATCCCGGAAAGGTCGGCGGAGATAATATCCTCGAGAAGAACCTAAACCTTGCGATCGTGTATAAATTGAAAACGCTTTTTGAGAATAAAGGCTTTGAGGTCGTGCTGACCCGCACGGACGACAAAGCACTCGTCTCAGATAACTCGAAGGCGCTGAAGGTAGAGGATATGCGCAACCGGGTAGCCCTGATCGAAAAGGTTCATCCGATCATGACCGTCAGCATCCACCAGAACAGCTATACCGATCCCTCCGTTTCCGGACCTCAGGTCTTTTTCTTTAAGAACTCTGCGGAAGGAGAGGCAATCGCGGCAACGGTTCAGGCAGCCTTAAATGAACAGCTCGATCCACCCAAGAAGCGCGTCTCAAAATCGAATGACGACTACTACATACTCAAAAAAACTCCCACACCCACGATCATCGTGGAGTGTGGGTTCCTGAGCAATCCGGAAGAGGCTGCAAAGCTGACAGACGATGCCTATCAGGACAAATTAGTCCGTGCAGTCTACAGCGGCGTGTGTACCTATCTCTCAGAGCACGGCGGCCTCGATTCCTTAACTACCGCCCCCGTGGAAAGTGAGAGCAGTGAAAACAGCTAATGCTGCGAAAACACCTGAAAAGGCATTCTACAATTCTTTACTGTAGCGGATAAAGGTCTCCGCAATATGATACAGCCGGGCAGTCTGGACGGTATTGGATTTATCCCCCGCCAGCTCGCCCGCGGCTGACATCCTTTCCTCCCGGCGGATGCCCGCCATTTCGTAATTCTCTAAGGACAGGTCGGAGACATATGCGGTCTTAATGTTAATCGCCTCCGCGTCATAGCCTCCGTCTTTCATCTCATTGATCAGCGCATCCAGATTTTCTGAAATCTTCCGATAGCTATCCTCGCCGCTCACGGCAATCATGCCGGAAATTCCCTGCGCATGCGCGTAAAAGGATGCGGCAACCCTGCCAAGCTCGGGGCTGTCAAAAATGATATCAACCAGTCCCTTCTCCTCCTTGCCGCGGACAATCTTCAGAGAAACGCCCGTGACGGAGTCTCCGGTCTGGATGGGAACCATATAGCACTCTTCCTGTGCCTTTTTCGCGCACAGCTCAAACGCACAGATGGATCGCCGAAGCTCACGCACGTCAAGCGAGCGCACAGACGGGTCGTCGATCAGCATTGTGTCCATCACATGCTCTGCCACATCCGCTAGCTTTTCCTGCGCATCTGCAAGCTCCTCGGGGTTTTTTAAGGACTCCCCAAACTTCTTCAAAACCTCTGCCTTTAGCTCTGCGATCGTATCTGCGGAGCTCTTGGAGAGGGAATCCTGTTTCCAGAGCCGATTCATTACCTGATTCGGATGGCGCATCATCTCAGAAACCGCCATGATATTCATGGCCGAGTTGGGCATATGATAGCGCTCCAGATAGGCGTACACCTCCTCGGAGGTCTGAAGTACCTGCTGATACTCAGCCATCTGCGCCTTCACGTAAGCCTCCTGCGCCTGGTCCTCCTGCTCTGCGGACTCCATCTCCCGCAGTGCCTCCGCAAGCTGCTCCGGCGTCATATTCTCCCAGTTGTCCGTTCCAAGTCTCGCCAGCTTCTCCGGTGTCACAGAATCCAGCACATCCTTGAGGCAATTCTGCTGGAATGCCGCCTCAATCTGTTCATCAATGCGGGGACCCTTCGCCGTGCTCTTCACACCCTCGAAGTCATCGTCCACCGTGTAATCCATCTGCCCTTTTCTCGCGGAGCGCATTGCTGTGAGCAGGTTGCGCATGGTCGGCTCACTGCCCTGATTCATGAGGAAACCGAGAGCCGCGCCGTCCGTTCTCTCCACCTGCGCGATCAGTCGGTAAATTCCGATGTAGCTATCCCGCTCTTCCTGGGAAATCTCCTGATTCTGCTCCAGCTTCCAGAGATATTTGCTGAACCGCTCCTGCTCCTCGTGTCCGGTCTCCGCCTTGATCTGCTCGGTCGCGCTGTTGAGCTCCTCCAACGTCATATCCAGCGGATTCTGCCCACGCCGGATCATCTCCAGCGTGACTGCCGGATTCATGTTCTTAAATGCGCGCTGCATCTCCTCATCGCGCGCCTTCACAGCCTGAATATTCTCCTCCGTGAGCGGCATCTCATTGTAAGAGAGGATGCGCACCGCCCGCCGGTTGGGCTCGCTGATCTCAAGATTCATATCCGTCAGGATATTGTCCACATTGCGGAAGGCTTTCTGAATGCTGTCGCCCATGTCTGCCCGCGGAGCTGTCTGCATCGTCTCGTAACGCTCGTTTGCCTGCACAAACTCTCTGCGCACAGCCTCAGGGTTCTCATCCGCACGCAGGGTTTGCGCGCTCTCTTCGCCTTCGTTCATCTGCGCGGACAGGGCCTCGCCGCCCTCGTTCGTCTGCATGGACGGCACTGCTGTGCCCTCACTCATCTGCACGGAGGATACTGTCGCGCCTTCGTTTGTCTGTACAGCAGACAGGGGTTCGCCACTCCTATTCGTCTGCACGGAGGATGCTGCTGCGCTCTCGTTCATCTGCATGGACGATACTGCCGCACCTTCGTTCATCTGCACGGACGCGGCCCTGCCGCTCGCAAACTCTCTGCGCAGTGGCTCATAGGGCTCATTCGCCTGCGCAAATTCTCTGCGCAGCGCCTCGCCGGAATCGTGGATCGTCTCCACGGTATCCCTGTCTGTAACCTGCCCGATGGCATAGGCCGGAGCAGTCTGCAGATCCTCGAAGACCTCCTCCGTCCTCACAAGAATATCCACATTCTTCTCTGAGGGCTCAATGCCCTCCCCGACAAGGAGCGCACGGTAATACTGCCGTTCCTGCTCCTTTAAGCCCTCCACCAGAGCTTCCAGCGGTTTCGTGTCAATCTCAATGCCCGTCCTCTGCATGGCGGCTCTCGCCTCTGTGGTCATCATCAGGCGGGTCTCCTCCAGCCTTCTGCGGGCGGTAATCATATAGCCATCCTCCGGGCGTTTTCCGGAAAGAATCGCCTTTGCCATCGAATCGACAAGCTCATTCCAATTGTAGGTTCCGTCGGAGAGCTGTGTATCCAGCTCCTTCAACTGTCCAAAATAAGTCAGATTGTCCTTCGTCAGCGGAATCTGCTGCGCAACCAGCCATTTTCCGTCGTCAATGGTGTCCTCGCTCACGGTCAGTCCCGCGTCCTCCACAATCGCGGCAATCTGCGGCTCGAGCTCCTGCAGAGCCTCCGGGCTTACAGCGCTGACCATGTCCTCCGGAGACACGACTCCCGCGTGCTCCGCCTTATAGACATTGTGGATTGTAGGCTCAAGGCTATTCTTGAGCAGATAGCTCATCGTGTTCTCGCTGACACCCGAAAGAGATGCCGCCTGCTCCAGCGCGGCAGCACTCTCCTGTACATTGGCGTCCGTCGCCGGAAGGTCATTGCTTTCCAGCACCTGCACGATCTGATTGATCACCGTCGGATTGTCGGTGATCTGCTCAAGCTGTTCGCGCGTTAAGGTGTCGCCGTATGCGGAGATATCCACTCCCGCCTTGGCAAGCACCGCCTTAATCTTGTCGGTTACGGTGATTATGGTGCGGCTGTCGGAATCCATCACCGAAAAGCCGTTCTCCTCCATCTGCTTGAGATCCTCCGGCGAGGTGGTGTTTGCAAGCACGGCAATTTCGTTTGCCCGGCTCTTGGCGGACTGCTCCGTCTTGCTCTGAATCTCCTGCGCCACCGTCTCGTCCTTCTCCGGCTTCATCGGATTCGGGTAGGTTGCATCCGCCATATTGACCGTTCCGGCCGCGGAAACCCCTGCCAGCTTTTCATATTTCTCTTTCTGCACGCCAAAGGCACTGCCGCCTTCAGGCATATAATTCTGATAAGCAGCAATGCCTTTCCCCATGTTTTTCTTATTTACATTGTGGTCTGCATTCTCCCAATAATTCGTCTCAATATACACGGATTCTCCCGTATATCCGGCGGACTCCCTGTCTCTGCCGCATATGATCGAGTATTTGACCTCCCTGTCTGAATACTTTATCGGCAAAATG
>JAFLRQ010000125.1 GCA_022511395.1 Agathobacter sp.
GGAGACCGTCCGCGTCAGGGAGGAGACCGTCCGGAGCGCGGCGGAGCGAGAGACCAGGGAAGAGGCCGCGGCCGTGACCAGGTGCGCTTTGACAAAGAGAGCGCAGGCGGCGCGGAGGATTTGAGAGGCAAGGAGAGCCGTGACCGCGGAAACGATCGCAAGGGGGCGAACAAGCGCCAGCAGGATCACGACAAGATGGGAAAGCGTCAGGAAAATTACATCAATCTTGAGAAGCACGGCGGGCGGAAAAAACCGCAGCAGCAGCCGAAGCCCAAGGAGGATGAGGATGCAATCAAAGTGATCACCCTTCCCGAGAAGCTGACAATCCGCGAGCTTGCCGACGCAATGAAAATTCAGCCTGCGGCAATTGTGAAGAAATTATTTATGAAGGGGCAGATGGTGACGGTGAATCAGGAGGTGGATTTTGACGCCGCCGGAGAAATCGCGCTGGAGTTCAACTTTATCTGCGAACCGGAGGAGAAAATCGATGTGATCGCAGAACTCCTGAAGGAGGAAGAGGAGGATGTCAGCCGCATGACAGCGCGTCCGCCTGTAGTCTGCGTGATGGGCCATGTCGATCACGGAAAGACCTCCCTTCTGGACGCAATCCGCTCTACCCGGGTGACCGACCGCGAGGCCGGAGGCATCACGCAGCACATTGGTGCGTCGGTGGTGTCAATCAACGGCCAGAACATTACATTTTTGGATACGCCGGGACACGAGGCGTTCACTGCCATGCGTATGCGCGGCGCAAACTCGACGGATATTGCGATTCTTGTTGTCGCGGCGGACGACGGTGTGATGCCGCAGACGGTTGAGGCCATCAATCACGCCAAAGCGGCGGGAGTTGAGATTATTGTCGCCGTCAACAAAATTGATAAACCAAGCGCTAACATTGACCGCGTGAAGCAGGAGTTGTCCGAGTATGAGCTGATTCCCGAGGATTGGGGCGGAAGCACGGTATTTTGTCCGGTTTCTGCACATACTAAGGAGGGAATCGACAATCTTTTGGAAATGATTCTGCTGACGTCGGAGGTGCTGGAGCTGAAAGCGAATCCGAACCGGAACGCCCGCGGCCTTGTGATTGAGGCGCAGCTTGACAAGGGCAGGGGCGCCGTGGCGACGGTTCTTGTGCAGAAGGGAACGCTCCATGTCGGGGATTCGATTGCCTGCGGAAGCAGCTACGGCAAGGTGCGCGCCATGATGGATGACAAGGGGCGCCGGGTGCGCACGGCGATTCCGTCCACGCCGGTGGAGATCCTCGGCTTAAACAGCGTTCCGGTGGCGGGCGAGACATTTGTGGTCTGCGGCTCCGACAAGGAGGCGAAGGCGTTTGCGGACACCTACATTGCGGAGGAGAAGACGCGCCTGCTTGAGGAAACCAAGTCCAGAATGAGTCTGGACGATCTGTTCTCGCAGATCCAGTCCGGCAATATGAAGGAATTAAATATTATTGTAAAGGCCGATGTGCAGGGCTCGGTGGAGGCTGTCCGCCAGTCGCTTGTCAAGCTTTCCAACGACGAGGTTGTGGTGAAGGTGATTCACGGCGGCGTCGGCGCAATCAACGAGTCCGATGTGATCCTTGCGTCCGCGTCGAATGCCATTATCATTGGATTTAACGTCCGTCCCGACCCGATTGCAAAGGCAACGGCGGACAACGAGGGCGTGGATGTCCGGCTGTACAAGGTCATCTACAATGCAATCGAGGATGTGGAGGCTGCCATGAAGGGCATGTTAGATCCCGTCTTTGAGGAGAAGGTCTTAGGCCACGCGGAAATCCGCCAGATCTTTAAGGCGTCCGGAGTCGGCAACATTGCGGGCTCTTACGTGCTCGACGGCATGATTGAGCGCGGCTGCAAGGTGCGCGTGTTCCGCAGGGAGGAGCTGGTTTTCGAGGGCGACCTTGCCTCGTTAAAACGCTTCAAGGACGATGTGAAGGAAGTCCGAAACGGCTTCGAGTGCGGACTGGTATTCGACGGTTTCAATGAGATCGAGGAGTTTGACCGCGTGGAGGCCTACAAGATGGTGGAAGTGCCAAGATAGGAAGAGTATGAGAAAAAACAGCATTAAAAATATCCGGATCAACGAGGAGGTCATGCGGGAGCTCTCCAACATTATCCGCGGTGAAATCAAGGATCCGCGCATTCATCCGATGACCTCTGTCGTGGCGGTGGAGGTCGCGCCGGATCTAAAGACCGCAAAAGCATATATCAGTGTGCTCGGAGATGAGGAGGCTCAGAAAAAGACGCTGGAGGGGCTGCGCTCAGCGGAGGGCTTTATCCGCCGCGAGCTGGCGAGAACCATCAATCTCCGCAACACGCCTGAAATCCGGTTTATCCCGGATCAGTCCATCGCATACGGCATGGAAATGTCCCAAAAAATCGATGCGCTGACCAGACAGTCAAAAGAGGAAGATGATGAAGCTGATTGATGAAAAAATCACGAATGCAAGGCGAATAGGGATTGCCGGGCATGTCCGTCCGGACGGGGACTGCGTAGGTTCCGCGCTTGCGCTGTACAATTATGTGCGGGACTCATATCCGGCGGCTGAGGTTCGTCTGTTCCTTGAGCCGATCCCAAACATTTTCCGGTTTCTGCACCGCTCGGAGGAAATTCAAAGCGATTTTGGCGCGGAGCCGCCGTTTGATGTTTTTTTCGTGGTGGACTGCGGGGATGCCGGGCGTCTGGGAGCGGCGGAGCAGTATTTTAAGGACGCGCGCCATACGGTCTGCATTGACCATCACATGAGCAATCAGGCGTTTGCGGATGACAATTACATTGTGGCGGATGCGAGCTCTACCTGTGAGCTGATGTATGAGCTGATGGACGAGGCGCATATCACGCGGGAAATCGCGGAATGTCTCTATACCGGAATTGTACATGACACCGGGGTGTTTCAGTATTCCTGCACCTCGAAAAAGACGATGCATATTGTGGGATGCCTCATGGAGACGGGCATCGACTACTCAAAGATAGTGGATGATACCTTTTACACCAAGACCTTCAACCAGAATCGGATTTTGGGGCGCGCCCTCGTGGATGCCGAGCTGTATCTGGACGGGCGCTGCATTGTGAGCACCGTCACGCGGGCAATGATGGAGGAGTACGAGGTGCTGCCGAAGCATCTCGACGGGATTGTGAACCAGCTTCGGGTGACAAAGGGCGTTGAGGTCGCCGTGTTCCTCTATGAGAATGAGGACGGCACATTCAAGGGGAGCCTGCGGGTCAACGGGGATGTCAATGTGGCGGAAATTGCAATGGTCTTCGGCGGAGGCGGACATGTGAAGGCCGCCGGATTCACGATCGAGGGCACGAAGGAGGAATGTATCCGCCGCATTCTTGCAGAGGTGGAAAAACGACTGCAATGACGAACGGAATTGTAAACGTATACAAGGAAAAAGGCTTTACCAGCTTTGATGTCGTGGCAAAAATGCGCGGGATTTTTCATCAGAAGAAGGTCGGCCACACCGGGACGCTGGACCCGGACGCAGAGGGAGTGCTGCCTGTCTGTCTCGGCAGCGCGACAAAGGTCTGCGATGTCCTGACGGACAAGGACAAGGAGTATGAGGCTGTGCTTTTGCTTGGGCTTGAGACGGACACGCAGGATGTGACCGGCACGGTGCTCTCTGAGCGTGAAGTGTCTGTGACTGAGGAGGAGGTGCGGTCTGTGGTTTCCTCCTTTGTCGGTGATATCATGCAGGTTCCGCCCATGTTCTCGGCGCTGAAGGTGAACGGGCAGAAGCTCTGTGACCTCGCCAGAAAGGGCGTGGAGGTTGAGCGGAAGGCACGTCCGGTTACCGTTCATGAGATCGAGATTTTGGACATGCAGCTGCCACGGGTACATATGCGGGTGCACTGCGGGAAAGGAACTTACATCCGCACGCTCTGCCGGGATATCGGCGAGAGGCTGGGCTGCGGCGGCTGCATGGAGCAGCTTGTGCGCACCCGGGTGTCTGACTTTGCCCTGC
>JAFLRQ010000126.1 GCA_022511395.1 Agathobacter sp.
CAGAATCAAATCCCGCACAACCTCCCCTGCAAGGATCAGTCCCGCCGCCGGGGGGACAAACGCCACACTGCCCGGGAAGGATCTGCGGCCTCCCTGTGTCTTCTGCCCCGCCTGCACAGTCTCCGCGCCTCCGGTGCTGCCTGTCTCTTCTTGCGCCATGGTCCCGCCCGACAGCGGCCGCCGCGGCAGCTCGGTGGAGTAGACCACCTTCAGTTTCTTCACGCCGCGCTTTCTCAGCTCATGCCGCATCACCTTCGCCAGCGGGCAGACACTGGTTTTATAGATATCCGCGACTTGAAGCTTTGTGGGGTCGAGCTTGTTCCCGGTTCCCATGGAGCTGATCACCGGAACGCCTGCCGCCTGCGCCCGCAGAATAATCTCAAGCTTTGCCGTGACCGTATCCACCGCATCCACCACGTAGGAATAGCCGGAAAAATCAAAGGAATCCGCGTTCTCCGGCAGAAAAAAACACTTGCGCACCTCGACCTGCGCCTCCGGGTTGATGTCCGAAATCCGTTCTGCCATCACATCCGCCTTGTCCCGCCCCACGGTCTTTGTCGTTGCGATAATCTGACGGTTGATGTTTGACTCCGCGACCGTGTCGTGATCCACGAGCACAAAGGAGCCTACGCCGGAGCGCGCCAGCGCCTCCACAACGTAGCCTCCCACACCGCCAAGCCCAAAAATCGCAACCCGCGCCTGTCTCAGCCGCTCCATGCTCCCCTCTCCCAGAAGCATCTGTGTTCTTGTAAATGCGTCCTTCATGCTTTGTCTATCCCCTTGTTCATATTTCCGCTCCGAAATCCCGCAAGATCCAGCGAAACATAGGCAAATCCGAGTTCGTTCAGCCGCCTGCAGACCAAATCGCGCAGCTTTGGCTCCAGCAATCGTCCCAGATCCTCCGCCGGCAGCTCAATCCTTGCGACCAAACCCGGCAGCTCGCCGTGCACGCGCACACGCAGCTGGCGAAAGCCCTGATCAAACAGGAGCTGTTCCGCGCGCTCCACCATTGCCAGCTTTTCCACGGTAATTTTCTCTCCGTATGCAAAGCGCGAAGCGAGACAGGCAAAGCTCGGCAAATCCCACGTAGTGAGGCCTGCTTTCCTCGAAAGGCTTCGGATTTCCTCCTTTGAGAGCATGGCTTCCCTCAGCGGGCTTTTGACGCCAAGCTCCCTCACCGCGACAAGTCCCGGCCGGTAATCTCCCTCATCATCCAGGTTGGAGGCCTCCGCCAGCGTCTGAATGCCATTCTCTCCCGCCGTCTCAATCAGCCGCGTAAAGAGCGCTCTCTTACAGAGGTAACAGCGGTTTACCGGATTGTCCGCAACGCCCTCCACCTCTAACACCTGCACCGGCACCTCAATCTGCCGGATGCCGTTTTGGGCGCAGACAGCGCGCGCCCGTTCGCGCTCCCTATATGGAAAAAAGTCAGAGACCGCGGTCAGCGCCAGCACTTGATCACGCCCCAGCGCGTCCGCCGCCGCCCACAAAAGAAACGCCGAGTCCACGCCCCCGGAGAACGCGACCGCCAGCCGCCCGTATGCCCTTAAATTTTCCTTCAAACGCTCCTGCTTTCCCTGCATTGCATCGAACGTTTCCTGCAATCCTGCCTCCATGTCAATCCTCCCCATTCATCCGAAACGGAAACCGCGCAAGAAGCTCCTGCGCAAGAATCCCAATCAAAAGCCCAGTGATCAGCCCTGCGGCCAAAAGCACCGGAATATAATACAGAATACGATAATTCTCCACAATCGCCGCCGCCACAAGAATCTGCCCGATATTGTGACTGATGCCGCCGGCCGCGCTGACCGAGACCGCGCCCAGCTTTTTTGTCCGCAGCAGAAGCCACATGACCACAAAGCTGAGGAGCCCTCCCGCCAGCGAGTAGAGAATACTGAAGGCATTTCCAAACAGAAAGCCGGTCAGCACAATCCGGGACACCGACACGACAAACGCGGGTCCCGTCCCCAGCGTGTACATTGCGAGCAGCACCGCAAGATTTGCAAGCCCCAGCTTGACTCCCGGAATACCGAAGTAGAACGGGATCAGCGATTCGATGTAGCTGCAGATCATTGCCACCGCGATATACATGCCGATCACTGCGGTCTTTCTACTGCGCGATCCCATCCAGCTCGTCCTCCTTCCCGCCCTCAACCGTGACGACAACGCGGTTTGGCAGACACACAAGGTTCTCCCCTGCCCTGCGGATCGCCCTCTGGTGGACGCAGAGCTTGTCCGGGCAGTCCGCCTCCGTCATATCCGCCCTGCCGTCCGCAATCACCAGCACATTGGAAACCTTGCCGGAGACGTCAGTGATCTCCACCGTCTGATCTCCGTCCAGTCGATACCTCCCAATAACCTCGCCGTCCCTTGTCACGACGACCCAGCCGGACGCATCCCTCCATGGCAGAAAAAATAAGAGAAACACAAGGAGGCACAAGACGGCGAGCGCCCCGATAAAAATTGCATCCGCTTTCCCAAATCGTCTACGCATCAGCCACAAGTTCTCCCAGATAATAAAAGCCCTTACACTCGGAGAGCCGCACGCGCTGCAGCGTCCCAATCATGGAGGGATCTCCCGGGAAGTGCACGGTCGCATTGTTCGACAGACGGCCGGTGAGCAGGCTCGCATCCTGCGCATTCCGCTCCTCGGCGAGCACAAGGCGCACCTCTCCCTCAAGCGCCATCGCCTTTTTCGTACTGATCGTCTGCACCTCCTTTAACAGGCGCTCAAACCGTTCCTTTGCCGTCTGCGGCTCCACCTGATCCTCCATTGACGCCGCCGGGGTTCCGGTGCGCTTGGAGTAGAGAAACGTAAACGCGCTGTCAAACTGCACGCGGCGCACCACGTCCAGCGTCTCCTGAAAATCCTCCTCTGTCTCACCCGGAAAGCCGACAATAATATCCGTCGTCAACGCAATGTCGGGAATGGCATCCCGCAGCCTGTCAACCAGCGCAAGATACTGCTCCTTGTCATAACGGCGGTTCATGATCTTTAAAATCCGCGAGCTGCCGGACTGCAGCGGCAGATGCAGATGACGGCACACCTTCTCACAGTCCCGCATCGCAAGGATCAGATCGTCCGAGAGGTCCTTTGGGTGCGAGGTCATAAAGCGGATGCGCTTGAGCCCTTCAATCCCATTTACCATGCGCAGGAGCTCGGCAAACGTCACCGGATGCTCCAGATTTTTTCCATAGGAATTCACGTTCTGCCCCAGCAGCATCACTTCGCAGACGCCGTCTGCCACCAGACGCTCAATCTCCCGGACGATATCCCCCGGCTCCCGGCTCCGCTCCCGCCCGCGCACATAGGGGACGATGCAGTAGCTGCAAAAATTGTTGCAGCCGAACATGATGTTGACGCCGGACTTGAAGGCAAATTTGCGCTTCATGGGAAGGTCCTCCACAATCCGGTCCGTGTCCTTCCAGATATCCACAATCATCCCGTCCGACTCAAGCGCCGCACACAAAAGCTCGGCAAATTTGTATATGTTGTGCGTGCCGAAAATCAGGTTGACAAACCGGTAGTCTGTCGTGAGCCTTTCCACCACTCCCGGCTCCTGCATCATACAGCCGCACAGCGCAATGACCATGTGCGGGTTCGCCTTTTTGTAGCTGCCAAGCGTCCCCAGCCGCCCGTATACCTTGTTGTTGGCATTCTCCCGAACCGTGCAGGTATTGTAAATCACAAAATCCGCGCCCTGCTCCTCTGCGGTTTCCGCATAGCCGATGTCCGCGAGAATTCCCGCCAGCTTTTCCGAGTCCCTGGCGTTCATCTGGCAGCCCATGTTGAATACGCAGGCTTTTGGCAGGCGGCCATTTTCTCTTTCAAAGGCTTTCACATATTGGCGGCATTTCGCAATAAAGTAATACTGTCTGGCAGGTTCATCCAAGGGCGGCTGCCCTTCCAAAT
>JAFLRQ010000127.1 GCA_022511395.1 Agathobacter sp.
GTTATGGCAGAGACATTGAATTCGGGAACTTTATATCTGTGTGCGACGCCCATCGGCAATCTGGAGGATATTACGCTCCGGGTTTTGCGCATCTTAAAGGAAGTGGATCTGATCGCGGCGGAGGATACCCGAAATTCCATGAAGCTGCTGAATCACTTTGACATTCACACGCCCATGACCAGCTACCATGAGCACAATAAGATTGCCAAGGCGTACCAGCTTGTGGAGAAGCTACGGGCGGGGCTTAATATTGCACTGATCACGGATGCCGGGACGCCGGGCATCTCGGATCCGGGCGAGGAGCTTGTGCGGATCTGCCGCGAGGAGGGCATTGCGGTCACATCTGTGCCGGGGGCAGTGGCGTGTGTCACGGCGCTTACCATGTCGGGGCTTTCCGCCAGACGCTTTGCCTTCGAGGCGTTTCTGCCGAAGGACAAAAAGGAGCGTCAGGCGGTGCTGGACGAGCTGAGGACGGAGACGCGGACGATTGTGATCTATGAGGCGCCGCATCATCTGCTTGCGACGCTTGAGGAGCTAAAAAGTGCGCTCGGCGGGGAGAGGCGGCTTGCGGTATGCCGGGAGCTCACGAAAAAGCATGAAGAAAATTTGCAGACTACCCTGGCGGATAGTCTGCATTATTTTGAGGCCAATGAGCCGCGCGGCGAGTTTGTGCTGGTGATCGAGGGCGTTCCCCGCGCGCTGCTGGAAAAAGAGCAGCAGGCGGCGTGGGCGGACATGAGCCTTGAGGAGCACATGGCGCACTACGAATCGCAGGGCATCGACCGCAAGGAGGCGATGCGTCTCGTGGCGAAGGATCGCGGGGTCAGCAAAAGGGACATCTACCAGAGCCTGCTGCAATGATTCGCAGGGACAGGTTCCCCCATCAGCCCAGCAGCTTCTTCTCCAGCAGGGCAAAGGGCGCAGGCCCGATCCGCAGGATTTGCTCGTGGAACTTCGCGGCGTCGAAGCTCTTGCCCTTCTTCGTCTCATATGCGCTCCGCAGCTGGTCGAACTTCAGATATCCCACGTAATATTTCAGGTAATTTCCCGGTTCCTCCAGAATCAGGTCGGTGATGGCACGCACGGTTTTCTCGTTGGTGATGCCGTTGTCTCCCCAGAATTTTAACATGTCGTCCTCTTTCCAGCCATAGTAGTGAATTCCGATGTCGGAGCTGGCATAGAGGCTTAAGATGGCGGACTGGTTGTGCTGCATAAGAGATGCCAGCGACTCCTCGAAGCCGGTATAGTAGTAGGACTGCATCTCCACGTAGGTCGCCCACCCCTCTGTGTAGCCGGGGTAGTTTAAGAGCGTGTGCAGCGGGTTCATGCCGTAGCTGTAGGACTGGACCGTCTGGTAGAGATGGCCCGGGAAGCCTTCATGCGCAAGGGTTGTGAACAGGTAGAGCTTGTCGCGAGAATCCGCATCGTTGATGTAGATTCGGTTGTTTAAGTAGTTGTCGATGGGGGCGGTGATATAAAAGGCGGGTGCGAGGTAGTCCGAGAGGCTTTTGTCCACATGGCAGATCTCCCACTTGGACTTTGGCATTGCCGGAAAATCCTCAAGCATCGCGTTTGCCAGGTGTTCCACCATCAGCCCTTCGTCCTGAATGTCGCACTCGGCAGAGTCCGCCTTCTCCATCAGGCTGGGATCTTCCGCCAAAAGCTCTTTGCAGGCTTCCAGGTCGCTGTTTCGCTTTTCCTCGATCTGTGCCGCCAGCTCCTCCACAGAGTCGTCACATCCGGTATAGTACGCGACAAGTGCCGAATAGTAATTCCTCCCGTTCTTATAATGGCAGAGACCCCAGTTGTTGCGCCCGCTGCCCATGAGGGCGGTCAGGCCGGAGGCCATGTTCTGATAGGCGGGAATCACGTGCTCGGCGATGACTGTGCGGTTTCGCTGGCGGTATTCCTTTTTTTGGGCATCGCTGATGCCTTTTAATGATTCTATGCGCTCGTCGAAGGTGCTGACAAGGAAATTGTCGGTAGGATGGGCGGTAAAGACCTCACAGCTGTCGATCACCTTTGCGCAGCAGCGGTCGGACATGAAGAGGCCCGCGTCCGCCTTTTCCCGCTCAAAGTCGAGGAGCTGGGCGAAATATGTATCGATCTGCGCAAGGAGCGTCAGATAGTCCTCCACATCCTGCGCGTTGCGGAAGTAATATTCCGCGAGCAGAATCGGAAGCTGGGAGGTGGCGCCGCCGGAGGGTGTCAGGACTTCGTCGTAGAGCGCGTAGTCCGAGAGGCGGAGCTGCCGGTCGAGATAGTCCTTGAGCACGTCGTACACCAGCTTTTCGTCCTCCGAGAGAGTGCGGTAGCTATAGTGGCTCAGCTCGGCGCGAAGCCGGCGCGTCTCCAGAATTTGGTTCTTTCGGGCCTCACTTGAAAAGTCGCCGAAGGTCACGGTGTAGTTTTTGATGCCGACGGCGGCAGGGTTGCTCAGGGTGAAGTGCAGGTTGAGCGTGTTGCCCTGTACCTCCTTCACGAAGGTCTGCGAAAGGAAGTGGTTGAAGTCGCTGCCGCCCCTGCCGGTCAGGCTTGGCAGAAAGCGCGCGGTGGCAAAGAGCGCCAAAACAAGAAGCGCGGCAATCAGGATGGAGTATTTTTTTCGGAAAGGTTTCATAGTCAGTCTCATGCTCCTGTGAGCAGGAATTATTAACAATTGTATGCATGGAGTGCGGGAGGTAGACCACGCCGGCTGGTTGTGCCACAGAGTTTGGAGCACGCCGGAAATTGTGTCATACACGGGTGGGTCCCCCGAATAAAATAGCAGTAACGGTATGCCTGGGAGCATAACATGAATTATTTGTGGGCGGGAATGATTGTGGTCGGTGTAATTTACGGCGCGCTGACCGGAAATTTGGGCGCGGTGACGGATCAAGCGCTGGATTCGGCAAAGGAGGCGGTGACCCTCTGCATTACCATGGCGGGTGTGATGGCGTTCTGGGTTGGACTGATGAGAATCGCGGAGCGGGCGGGGCTGGTGGGACACATCGCAAAAGGCCTTGGGCCGCTTTTGACCTTTCTCTTTCCGAGCGTGCCGCGGGGCAGCAGTGCCCGGACACACATTGCGACAAACATGGTGGCAAACTTTCTTGGGCTCGGCTGGGCGGCGACGCCGGCGGGGCTGTCCGCGATGAAGGAGCTGAAAAAGCTGGACCCGGAAAATGAAATAGCGACAGATGCCATGTGTGATTTCCTGATTATCAACATTTCCTCCCTGCAGCTCATTCCGGTGAATATCATTGCCTACCGGAGTCAGTACGGCTCGACAAATCCGTCGCTCATCGTGGGTCCGGCGATTCTTGCAACCGCAGTCTCTACCGGTGCAGCGGTCCTGTTTATCAAGCTTCGGCACCTTCTGTGCAGAGGAGGGCGGCGCTCATGAAACTCATTCTCTATCTCTCTGAGGCGATTATTCCTCTGATGGTGATTTATATTGTAACGATTGGCCTCTCCCACCGTCAGCGCGTGTATGAGGATTTTCTGGACGGGGCGAAAAGCGGCCTTCGCACCGTTGTGGAGATCATGCCGACGCTCATCGGACTCATGGTGGCGGTGGGGATTCTGCGCGCCTCCGGGTTTTTGGATTTCTTATCCCGATTGCTTGGGGGAGTCATGCAGTACACGAATTTTCCCACGGAGCTGCTGCCGCTGGCCATCGTGAAGATGTTTTCCTCCTCTGCGTCCACCGGACTGCTGCTGGATCTGTATAAGGCGCACGGGACAGACTCCCATCTGGGCATCATCGCCTCAATCCTCTGCAGCAGTACAGAGACCATCTTTTACACCATGTCCATCTACTTTATGTCCGTGAAGGTCAAGAAGATGCGCTACACCCTGGCGGGTGCGATGGCTGCCACCATCGCCGGAATGATAGCGAGCGTTGTGCTGGCGAGGTGGATCTAG
>JAFLRQ010000128.1 GCA_022511395.1 Agathobacter sp.
TAAATTAGGAGCATACAATATGAGCAGACCGATCGTTGCCATTGTGGGACGTCCGAATGTCGGCAAATCCACGCTTTTTAACAAGATTGCAGGTGAGCGGATCTCCATCGTGAAGGATACGCCGGGAGTCACCAGGGATCGCATCTATGCGGATGTAAGCTGGCTGGACTACAATTTCACATTGATTGACACCGGAGGCATTGAGCCGGACAGCAGCGACATGATTCTCTCCCGGATGCGGGAGCAGGCACAGATTGCAATCGACACGGCGGACGTGATTATATTCCTGACGGACGTGCGGCAGGGGCTGGTGGACGCGGACTCCAAGGTGGCGGATCTGCTGCGCAGGTCTGCAAAACCGGTGGTGCTTGTCGTCAACAAGGTGGACGATTTTGACAAGCTGATGGCGGATGTGTACGAGTTCTACAATCTGGGAATCGGCGAGCCCTATCCCGTCTCGGCCGCCTCGATGCTTGGTCTTGGGGATATGCTGGACGAGGTGGTGAAGTTTTTCCCGGCCTCGGCAAAGAGCGAGAAGGAGGATGAGAGGCCGAAGATTGCCATCATCGGAAAACCCAATGTGGGCAAGTCCTCGCTGGTCAACAAGCTTGCATGTGAGGAGCGGGTGATTGTGTCGGACATTGCGGGCACCACAAGGGATGCCGTGGACACGGACGTGAGATATAACGGGCGCGAGTATGTCTTTATTGATACGGCGGGACTTCGCCGCAAGAGCAAGGTCAAGGAGGAGATTGAGCGCTACAGCATCATCCGGGCAGTCTCCGCCGTGGAGCGGGCGGATGTTGCAATCCTTGTGATTGACGCCACCGAGGGCGTGACCGAGCAGGATGCCAAGATCGCGGGAATCGCCCACGAGCGGGGCAAGGGACTCATTATTGCGGTGAATAAGTGGGACGCAATCGAGAAGGATAACTCCACGGTGAAGGAGCACACGGAGAAAATCCGGCAGGTTTTAAGCTTTGTGCCCTATGCGGAGCTTTTATTTATTTCGGTGAAATCAGGGCAGCGTGTGAACAAGCTGTATGACCTGATTGATATGGTGATTGAGAACAACAGCATGCGCGTCGCCACCGGTGTGCTGAATGAGATTGTGATGGAAGCGGTGGCGATGCACCAGCCGCCCTCAGACAAGGGCAAGCGCCTAAAAATTTATTATGTGACGCAGGTTGCGGTCAAGCCGCCGACCTTTGTGCTGTTTGTCAACGACAAAAGCCTGATGCATTTTTCCTATACGCGCTATCTGGAAAACCAGATACGGGATACCTTTGGATTCCGTGGGACTGCGCTGAAATTTATTGCCCGTGAAAGAAAGGAAGACGGATCATGATTATGGCAAGAATCATCGCTCTGGCGATGGGCTATCTGCTGGGACTCATCCAGACAGGGTATCTCTACGGCAAGAGCAAGGGCATTGACATCCGCAAGGAGGGCAGCGGCAATGCGGGCACGACGAATTCCCTGCGGGTACTGGGCTGGAAGGCGGGAGCCGTCACCTTTGCCGGAGATCTCGGCAAGGCAATTCTGGCGGTATTTCTGACATGGCTGATTTTTCACGGGAAATACCCGGATGCGGTGAAGGTGCTGGAGCTCTATGCGGGGTTTGGCGCGGTTTTGGGGCACAACTTTCCGTTTTACCTTGGATTTAAGGGCGGCAAAGGGATTGCCTGCACCTCAGGAACCATCTTGGCGGTGTGTCCTTTGGCGGCGCCGATCTGCCTGATTCTCTTTATACTGGCGGTGGGGATCACGCGCTACGTGTCGCTGGGATCCATTATTGTGGTCTGTACCTACCTCCTGCAGGTGGTTGTGTTTGGGCAGCTGGGCTTCTTGCACATGTCCGGTGCGGTTTTGACGGAGTTTTATATTGCCAGCGCCTGCTTTACGCTGCTTGCGCTGTGGCAGCACCGGGCAAATATCGGGCGGCTCCTGCACGGGACCGAGAATAAATTTGGCGCAAAAAAGGAGAAAGACCATGTCTGATGTGGCGGTAATCGGTGCGGGCAGCTGGGGAATTGCCCTGGCAAAGCTTCTGCACACAAACGGAAATGAGGTGACGGTCTGGTCCATTCTGGAGGACGAGATCCGGATGTTGGAGGAAAAGCGCGAGCATGTGGATAAGCTCCCCGGGGTCAAACTCCCGGAGAGCATGATTTTTACCACGGATCTTGAGCGCGCGGTCAGGGGAAAGGAGCTGCTGGTGCTGGCGGTTCCCTCGGTTTTTACGAGGAAGACGGCAAAGAGCATGGCAGGCTTTGTCGCAGAGGGGCAGATCATTGTCTGCGTGGCAAAGGGACTTGAGGAGAGCACCCTCATGACCTTGTCCGATGTGGTGGAGCAGGAGATTCCGCAGGCAGACACGGCGGTTATGAGCGGACCCTCACACGCGGAGGAGGTTGGCATTGGCCTTCCGACCACTGTGGTGGCGGGGGCTAAGAGCCGGAGAACGGCGGAGCGGATTCAGGATTTCTTCATGAACGATGCGTTCCGCGTGTACACAAGCCCGGATATGCTGGGAATGGAGCTGGGAGGCTCCTTAAAGAACGTGATTGCGCTGGCGGCAGGGATGGCGGACGGACTGGGCTGTGGGGACAACACGAAGGCGGCACTGATCACCCGCGGGATTGCGGAAATTACGAGGCTGGCGACTGCAATGGGGGCGTGCTTTGAAACTCTGGGCGGACTCACGGGAATCGGTGATTTGATTGTGACCTGCGAGAGCCGGCACAGCAGAAACCGCAAGGCGGGCATGCTGATCGGAAAGGGCTATACCATGCAGGAGGCCACGGATGAGGTCAGGATGGTGGTGGAGGGGATCTATTCCGCCAAGGCGGCGCTTGCCCTCGCAAAGAAATATCAGGTGGAGCTGCCGATCATCGAGGCGGTGAACAGGGTGCTTTTTGAGGACAAACCGGTCAAGGATGCGGTCATGGAGCTGATGCTGCGCGAGAGGGGTGCTGAGAACCGCAATCTGGAGTGGGGAGAACAGGCAGATGGAAACCATACGGATTAAATACTTTACTGACAGTATAGAAAAACTGACATATATAGACGGAAAGTCGGATTGGATTGACCTTCGCGCCAGCGAGGAGGTGAGCCTAAAGGCGGGGGATTTTGCTCTGATTCCGCTGGGCGTAGCCATGGAGCTGCCGAAGGGCTATGAGGCGCACATTGTCCCGAGAAGCTCCACCTTCAAGACCTGGGGGCTGCTCCAGACCAACAGCATGGGCGTTGTGGACTCCTCTTACTGCGGCGACAACGATATGTGGCGCATGCCGGTCTATGCAACAAGGGATGTGGTGATCCATGTCAACGACCGAATTGCCCAGTTCCGCATTATGGAGAACCAGCCGACCCTTGTTTTTGAGGAGACCAAGCATCTGGGAAATTCCGACCGGGGTGGTTTTGGCAGCACCGGAAAATCGTGATTTTCGTCAAATTGCCAAGAAGGGTCACAAAACTTTGGCGCTTTGCCAGTAGTAATCTGGGGCGCAAGCTTGTATGATAATAATGTAGGGGTTCCGGGAGGAACCGGTTGATAAATACTTAGGAGGTTTTGAAATGGCTAGTTTATCACTGAAGAACATTTGCAAGGTATATCCGAACGGTTTTGAGGCGGTTAAGGATTTCTGCCTGGACGTTAAGGATAAGGAATTCATTATTTTCGTAGGACCGTCCGGATGCGGTAAGTCCACCACGCTCCGCATGATTGCCGGTCTGGAGGAGATCACTTCCGGCGAGCTGATTATCGACGGCAAGGTTGTGAACGACGTAGAGCCGAAGGACAGAGATATCGCGATGGTATTCCAGAACTACGCTCTGTA
>JAFLRQ010000129.1 GCA_022511395.1 Agathobacter sp.
TACAGTGATAGCGTGATAATTCGATAGCACGTTAAATTTCTCTTATTATATGGGAAATACAGCCGCTTGTCAACTACAAAAATATCTTTACCCTCTCGATTCCAAATCCTTCTGCAGCACATTCAGGTAGGGCACTAAAACGCCGGAGACCTGCGGCAAAAAGTAGGCGGGATCAAGCTCCTCATAGCGGAAGCTCTTGCGCCCGCCCTCTGCGCCGCGCTCCCAGAACCGCAGCAGGTCGGCAAAGCGGAGGTAATAGAATTCATCCCGATGTGTGAAAGAAATTAAGAGAAAAGAGATACCGTCCTGCGCCTCAAACTGCCGCATGAACTCCACCTGATGTTCATGAATGTTGGCGAGGGGAAATGTGTCCGTATTGCACTCCTTTGCGTCAAAACACACAGGAATCCCCTGCACGGCGCCAATGTAGTCCACGGTGCTCTTCTGCTCGAAGTAGGCAAGGGTGATGTGACGGCTCTCCTTGTCGATGTTAATGGGAGTGATGGGTGTGGGAATTTTCTGAATCAGTGCGAGGTGGTTTTCTCTGTACTTTTCGTTGGTCCGGTTTATGAGATCCTCTAAGGTGGATCCTCTGAGCCCCCGGGAATTCCATGTTGGCATCAGGCAACTCTCCTAACTAAATAATTATGAAAACGCTGATTAAATCAGCGCTTCCTTATCCATCACCCGCGCGAATATCTCCGGCGGCTCAGCGCAAATGACCCTGCCGTCCGCAAACTCAACGCGATATGCATGAAGCAGCTGATGTTTCACACGAAGCTCTTCATGTATTTTCTGATTGATCCTCTCATCCCCGTACTTGAGGTCGCCTATGACGGGATGTCCGATCGAGGCCAGATGCGCCCGGATCTGGTGGGTTTTCCCGGTGATCAGGTGAACCTCTAACAGCGTGAATGCGCCGCTGTACGCGACCGGTCGGTATTCCGTCTCAATAGGAACTGCCCCTTTGCGCTCTTCCGCGAAGGTCTGAACCTGATTCCGGGCCTCATCCTTAATCAGATAACCCTTTAGGCGCGCACCCTCCTTCACTTCTCCCAACACAATTGCGCGGTAGTACTTCTGCATCGTCCGCTCTCGCAGCTCCCGGGAGAGCATCTGTGCGCCCTTTAGGGTTTTTCCCATAAGGATTAATCCGGTGGTGTTGCGGTCGAGGCGATTGCACACGGAGGGACGGAAGGTGAGAAACTCTTCCGGCAGCAGAGCCTTTGTCCGTATCAGCCAGCCCAGAAGATACTCGTTCGCGCTGACATCCGATGCGTCAGCTTTCTGCGAGAGCATGTTGTACGGCTTGTCAGCCGCGAGGATATCCGCGTCCTCATAAACTACTTTAAGTCCGTGCATCGGGAGCTTTCCCAGCATTTCATACTCGCGCATCAGCTCCCCGCGGTCTCCCGCAAATTTTAAGAAGGTATCGTCCCCCAGAAAGAGCTTCACACAATCCCCTTCCTGCAGGATCTCACTGCCTGCAGCCTTCTTTCCATTCCATGTGATGTTCTTCTTGCGGAGCATTTTGTAGAGAAAGCCCGCGTTGGCATTCGGCAGGATTTTCTTTAAGTACTTGTCCAGCCGCTGGCCGGATTCGTTTGACGTAACCGAGAACTCTCTCATTGCCGGTCCCTACACTTCAAAAAAGAGGTTCATGATCTTTCGGATCTCCCTCTTTAAGTCCGCGTCTGTGTAGACACATTTCATCACAGCGCGCTTGATCCGATCCTCAAAGTCGGTTCCGGCACACTTGCTCAGCACCTCCCGCAGAGTGAGCTGAACCAGGCTCAAATCATGTGTATTGGGGTCTTCGATCATATTTTCATAAATCTTGTGGTTGTAATTTATGCTGACCGTATCGTACTCGACAATCGCGTACTCCACCCACTGCTGGTAGCTCATCATTTGGCGTTTTTCCCCCTGTCTTTCTTTTTATGTATATTTCTGATGGTCTTCTTTTTTCTCGGTTGATCCGCCGTGCGGGTTATGGCACGCTCCCTCTCCCGCAGCGCTCTTCTCGGACGGATCAGGCATTTTTTGTCATAGCCGATCAGATCCGTTCGCCCTGCCTTTGTCAGCGCCTCGTATACCAGATCATAGTTTTTCGGATTGCGATACTGGATCAGGGCTCGCTGCATCGCCTTCTCATGGGGATTGTCCGCCACATACACCGGCTGCATGGTGCGCGGGTCAAGCCCCGTGTAATACATGCAGGTGGAAATGGTGGAGGGCGTCGGATAAAAATCCTGCACCTGCTCCGGCATGTAGCCGAGATCCCTCAAATACTCCGCAAGCGCGACCGCCTCCTTCAGGGTTGAACCCGGATGGGAGGACATGAGGTAAGGCACCAGATACTGCTCTTTCCCCAGCTTCCTGTTCATATTATCATATGCTTTTACAAACCGATTGTAAACCTCTGCCTTCGGTTTTCCGAGTTTTTCCAGCACAGTGTCACTGATATGCTCCGGGGCAACCTTGAGCTGCCCGCTGACATGGTGCTCGCAGAGCTCCCGCAAAAAAGCCGGGTCGCTGTCCTGCATCAGATAGTCAAAGCGGATGCCGGAGCGGATAAACACCTTCTTCACACCCGGCAGCCCCCGCAGTTTGCGCAGGAGTTCAATATAATCGCTGTGATCGACCTTGAGATTTTTACACGGTGTCGGAAACAGACACTGTCGGTCTTTGCATACGCCCTTCGTGAGCTGTTTGTCGCAGGACGGTGCACGGAAATTCGCCGTCGGACCTCCTACGTCATGGATATAGCCCTTAAACTCCGCATCCTGCGTGAGGAGCTCTGCCTCCGCGACAATCGACTCATGGCTCCTCGCCTGTACAATCCTCCCCTGATGGAAGGTCAGAGCGCAGAAGCTGCAGCCGCCATAACAGCCCCGGCTGCTGACCAGCGAAAACTTGATTTCGCGGATGGCCGGAACACCGCCCTCGGCGTCATAAGAGGGGTGCGCGCTCCGCATGTAGGGCAGCGCGTACACCTCGTCCATCTCCTCCGTAGAAAGCGGCTTTGCCGGCGGGTTCTGCACCACATACAAATCGCCTCCGTAAGGCTCGCAGAGGCGTTTCCCGGAAAAGGGGTCCGTGTTCTGATACTGCGTGTAGAAGCTCTGGGCAAACATCCTCTTGTCCGTCCGGACTTCATCGTAATCCGGCAGCTCCACAGCGTCCCCCATCAGGTCTTTGTTTCTGGTCTTAAAGACCGTCCCTGCAATGTATGTGATATCCTTTACATCGACCCCTGCTGCAAGCGCGTCCGCGATCTCCACAATACTGCGCTCTCCCATTCCGTAGGAGATCAGATCCGCCCCCGAATCCAAGAGCACGGACCGTTTCACACGGTTCGACCAGTAATCATAGTGTGCAAGCCTCCGAAGGCTCGCCTCGATCCCACCGATAATGATGGGTTTCGTTTTGTAGGTGCGGCGAATCAGATTGCCATACACAACCGCGGCATAATCCGGACGTTTTCCCATGGCACCTCCCGGCGTGTAGGCATCCGCACTGCGCCGCTTTTTTGACACCGAATAGTGGTTTACCATGGAGTCCATATTTCCCGCGGAAACCAAAAACGCAAGTCTCGGCTCCCCCAGCGCCGATATGGAAGCATCATCCTTCCAGTCCGGCTGTGCAATAATCCCCACAGTGTAGCCGTGGGACTCCAGCACGCGGGCAATCACCGCATGTCCGAAGGAGGGATGGTCCACATAGGCATCCCCGCAGATATAGACAAAATCCAGCTGTCCGATTCCGCGTTCCTCCATATCCTGTTTTGAAATCGGCAGAAACCCTTCGTACATGCGCTATTCC
>JAFLRQ010000013.1 GCA_022511395.1 Agathobacter sp.
GATGATTATAGCACGGATCACAGAATCCTTCAATCAACTCTTTTTTCGGCAGAAGTACACGTTTGGAAGAATGATTGGGTATTCGCATCCCTCGTCAGTGTCCGTCCAGCCCACGATGTAGCGCACTTCCGCAGAACACATATAATAACCGTGTTCTGCCTGCTTTTTGATCTCTTCCGTAAATTGGCCGGAAAACTTCACTACCATGCACGGATTTCCCCGGACTTCCGTTGAGAGTCCCTGCCCGCTGATCAAAAGAGTCGATCCGCAGACGATTTTTTTGATGATATCTGTGTGATCCTTAAAAAAGCCGAGATGGACGTCCCTGTGTGTGAGCTGCAGGAGGATTTCATCCGGCGGTTCGTAGGACTGCGGATCAGTGTTGATCGGCATATCCCCGGGAAACAGACGCTCAATATCAGTTCCGTTATAAAACAGGTAAAGTCCGTTTTTGGCCCGTGTCATTCCCACATACAGCGCCCGTTTGGCCTCATCGGAATCCACCGCCGCGCGGTCAAGCATAAGGATTACCTCATCGAACTCCCTGCCCTTGGACTTGTGGATGGTCGATACCACAATCGCCCCGTTCTCATCGCTTGCAAAATCTTCGATTTTGGACTCGTGCAGGAATATTTCAAAGTCCGATTGATATTTACCTTTTGGATTTGCCAGTTCAAACGCCTCCAGTATCGACTGGCACAGCGGGAGATTGCTGCTGCTCCCGTAGAGAGAGGCGAGATCCTGCTTGGCGCTTTCCCACTTGTCATCGGAGATGAGAGGAGAGGACTGTCCCTTTGCAAGCTTCAGCAGGAAATAGCGGATCTCGATCAGATTATAGAGGTCAAATCCCTCGTTGGACTGGATCAGCTTTGCGTGGACGCCCTGTTTTTTCAGGAGTCCGACTACGCGCGTTGCCTCGCTGTTTCTGGTGGTCAGGATGCATACGGTTCCTCCCGGCTGCAGCTCAACCGCTTTTTTTGCCACAGGCTCCTCCAGATTTCTGCCCGTGCAGCGGGTCAGGACAACGCACCCGCCCGGGCCTCGCTTTGAGACGATGGGCGCGCTTTTTAAGCGGCTGCCGATATGCTTCACGAAATCATTGGCAAACGACACAATCTCCTCAGCGCTCCGGTAATTGTCCAGAAGTTCATATTTTTTGGAGTCCTCCTTCTCGAGAAAGGATTCAAAATACTTTGAGCTTGAGCCGCGGAATTGATAGATATTCTGATCGTCGTCACCGACTGCAATCACCCGGAGATCATCGTTTCGCTCGATCAGCGCGGACACCAGGGCAAATTCCTGCTCATCCATATCCTGAGCCTCGTCGATCACCAGCACGGTTTTCGTGATCCTTCCGGTTTCCGCCTCGCCGTTTAATATCATCGCCGTGGCATCCTCCACAACAGTATCCGCGCTCTTTAAGTTTCCGACTCTTCCAAGCAGGTCGAAGCAGTAAGAGTGGAAGGTCTTGATCTCAATATAGCCTGCGGCGTTTCCGATCAGGTCATACAGCCGCTTGCGGAACTCTGTCGCCGCCGCACGCGAAAAGGTCAGCATCAAAAGCTGCTCGAGCTTGACGTCCTCCAACAGCACGAGTGACGCGAGCTTATGCACAAGAACCTTTGTTTTGCCGCTTCCCGGCCCTGCCGCCACGACAATGTATTTGGAGCTGTCATCGTCGATGATGGCTCTCTGGATTTCGGAGAGCTCCCGAAAGAGTTTGTCGTACTTCGCGGGGGTAATGTTCCGGCTGATCTCGTCCTTGCGGTCGCCCTTGAAATACTTGGCAATAAATTTCTGCTGATCCATTTGGAAGTAGTCATCGACATACTGCAGGGCAGCGTTATAATCCTGGCCCATCAGCTTTGCGTATTCGCCGACAATGTGGATCTGCTGCATTTTTTGTCTGTAGTATTCGCTCAGCTTTATGTAATCGTCGCGCTTGTAACGGATTTTGTTGTCCCGCTCCAGCCTTTTGACCTGCATGCTGTTGTAGAGCACGAAAAAGCCGCCCTCCAGCTGCATGGCGTCAATCTTTGACAGGTACAAAAGCGCATCCTTGACCTCCAGGTCGGACACGTCAATGGCCGCGTTTTTCTTGTATTCCTGCATCAACTCCAGCATGGAGAACTCTGTGATCACGTGGTCGTCACTTGCCGGCTTTTCCAGAGTTTTTTCAAATAAATATTTTATGATAAATTCCGCGAGGACAATACGGCCCTTCTTTTTTTGCAGAAGCTCCTCGGGCGAAAAAAGCGGTATCACAATCGTCCGTTCTGTTGTACTGTCATTGCTCTTTTCAATATACTGCCTGATAGTCCAGTAGTAGAAGATGGTCTTTAAGGCGTTGACCGTCGCCTGTTTGATGCCGCTGTCTATCGCTTTATCGTTTAACTCCTTCAGATTGAGGTGTACTCCCTCCATGCGGATATTCTGCAGCAGAAAATCTTCCAGCGCGGAGTAGCGCCGGAGGACGTGCAGGGATTTGTTCTCCGTGTCGGTTTTCAGGATGTAGGCGGACAGGTCTTTCGTGTCTGCCAGAATCTCATCCTCCCGCAAAATGTTGAGCAGCCGAAAGGTCTGCTCCCGCTCAAGTCCAAGCCTGTCGGAGATGTAATCGACCCTCGACTCTGCGTCGTCGTTTCCGGCGTTGGCTATGCTTCTCTTGGAAATCAGCATTGAGAGGATTCTGCGGGCATGCGTTCGGTCAGTATCGTCCATTCTGTGGGAGTTTTGGATCAAATCTGACCCTTCCATCATATTTTTTACAAGTATGCCTGTGGCGTAAACATGCGGCATATTTTTGCCGCGCTCGACATACCCTGCGTTTTCCAGTGCCTGCACCGCCGTCTTTACGCGCGTCTCCAAGTCCGCCGCAGACTCGTTCCAGCCGGCCTGCCTTGCAATTTCCAGCGGGGAGCGATACAGGATCGGACGGCTTTTTGTCAGACGCTTGATGGCCGTCCATATCTGCTGGATCTCATTGAAGCTTACCTTTGTCTGGTTTAACCGGATAAAATGCTTGTCCAGATCGTCTTCGCTGAAAAGGACATAGCACTCCGCCTGCAGGTTCTGGTCACGGCCCGCCCGGCCTGCCTCCTGCACATAGTTTTCCAGGGAATCGGAGATGTCATAGTGAACCACAAGCTTCACGTTCGGCTTATCCACGCCCATGCCAAAGGCGGAGGTCGCCACCATAACCTGTACCTCGTCGGCGATAAAGGCGTCCTGGTTGGCCTGTTTTTCCTGTTTCTCCATCTTGCCGTGAAAGGGGAGCGCGCCAAAGCCGTCGGCGCTCAGTTTCTGCGCCAGCTCGTCTGTGCGCTTGGTGCGGGAGACGTACACAATGGTCGGACAGTTCTTCTGTTCGATCAGCCAGCGGAGGGCGGTGTATTTCTCTTCGTCCGTCCCCTTGCAGATCACCTCGTATCTCAGATTCTTTCGGGTGGCGGAGGAGGAGAAAAGCTCAATATCAAGATCCAGGTTATCCTTGAAATATTCCCTGATGTCACTGATCACCTTCTGCTTGGCAGTGGCTGTAAAACAGGACACCGGAATCGGGCCATCCAGACGCTTTTTCTCCTGCAGCTCGCGGATAAATTTGCCGATGTAGAGATAATCGACCCGGAAATCCTGTCCCCACGCAGAAAAGCAGTGCGCCTCGTCGACGACAAACCTTGCGATATGCCGTTTGAGGAAAAGGCGTTCGATGGTTTTGGAGCGGAGGGATTCCGGCGAGATGTAGAGCAGGGTCGCCAGCCCGCTTTCCACCCGCTCGATGGCCTCCGCGCGCTCAATCGGGTCGAGAAGGCCGTTTATTGTGACGGCATCCGCAATCCCCTGGCGTTCCAAGTTGTCTACCTGGTCCTTCATCAGAGACTGCAGAGGGGAGATGACAACGGTGAGCGCCTTGGTGGTTGCCCCTGCGATGAGCGCCGGGAGCTGGAAGGTGATGGATTTGCCGCCGCCGGTGGGGAATATGGCGAGAATGGATTTGTTGTCCACCGCAGCCTGAACTGCCTGCTCCTGCAGGCTTTCCCCGTCGTATGTCCGAAAGTTATCGTATCCGAAGAACTGCTTTAAGCGCTTGTGGATATTCAGCTCGCTTTTGCAGTAGAAGCACCTCGCAGCACATTCGGTGGCGCGCAGAGCCTTGATGATGCTGAAGACGGCAGGGAAGTTCATCGTCACCCAGCCCGGCAGGATGGAGGTGGAGTCCTCCGCGTCAAGCATTGCCAGAACGTAGGCGAGCTCGATGGGATATTGCTTTGAAAACAGTTCCAAATCGCTGTTGTCGCAGATTTTCCCGTGGTAGAGGATGCGGATCAATTCCGGCGCATGGGAGTGAGGCGTGTGGTTCAGATAGGAAAAAAAGCCGCGAAATTCCTCCGTTTGACCGAGCAAGTCCGCGTAAATGTCTTTGTGAAGCGCTGTTAAGCCCTCAAAAGCGTTTACCTCGTCATAAAGCAATTCCATGGCTTTGATCGCGTCGCTCAACGGATTGTTGAGCTCATCTGTCTGAAGTTTGTCATCCTTCAGCAGTTTGTGGTAGGGCTTGTTCGGAAACAGGAGCGGAGACAGGTACAGGGTGTCGATCATTTCCGTGATTCCGGCGTTTTCCAACTCCTCCCGGATATATTGGGCGTCGTGGCGGATCAGATTGTGGCCGCAGGCAAATGTCCGCATGCCCGCTGTATTTTTGATCAGAAAATCCCCGAAATTTTCTTTGGAGCTTGTGTGGATGCAGATGCTGGAGTCTACCGCCGCCCCATAATCCAGTACTCTGTTTTCTTTGGGATTTACCTCTGTATCGATAAATATGACTCTGTGCATTGTGATCCTCTTCCGGCGTGATTTTGCGTTTTATACGTATAATAAATTATATAATATTTTACAATATATAGCAATTCCTTTGCTTTTGATAAAAAATGTTGTTGCATTCGTCGCGACAAAATAATAGAATGAAAGGCAGAGAGAGGGGTGCTTTTTTATGTATCAGATTATCAGTGACGGCTCCTGTGATTTGCCGCCGGAATTGACAAAGGAAAAAAACATTCATGTTGTGCCGTTCTATGTATCATTTGACGACACGAATTACTATAAAGAGATTGAGGAGATCGGTGTCCGGGACTTTTACCAGAAGATGGTGGACAAGAGCGGGGAATATCCCAAAAGCTCCATGCCGTCCGTTCAGGATTACTATGACGCGTTTGAGCCGTATGTGAAGGAGCAGATCCCGATTATCTGCATCTGTATCACGGAGAAATTCAGCGGTTCTTATGGGTCTGCCTCCGGTGCGAGGGAGATGATCATTGACAAGTACCCGGACGCGCAGGTTACGGTCATCAATTCCGAAGTGGACACCGTACTTCAGGGACTTTTTGTCCTTGAGGCTTGCCGTCTGCGGGACGGCGGCTATTCCTATCAGGAGAGCGTCGAGCGCTTGCTGGCGATCCGCAGCTCGGGCCGTATTTTCTTTACTGTGGGAAATATCGAGTACCTGCGGCACGGCGGGCGGATTGGAAAGCTTGCCGGGATCGCCGGGTCAACCCTTGGCATCAAGCCGCTGATCACCTTGAAGGAGGGGGAGATCTTCTCATCCGGGCTGGCGAGAACCCGGAAATCTTCTATGAAAAAGGTGATTGACCTGCTTGTGCGCTATGTCAGCGAGACCTTCCGCAGCTGCAGCGAATTTCTTCTCTGTATCGGCTACGGATACGACTATGGGGAGGCGGTTTCATTCAAAAAGATGGTGTTGGACCGCCTTGCAGGCTTTGGCGTGAAAGAAATTGAGCTCTTTCAGATCGGCGCGACCATCGGAGTCCACACGGGCCCTTATCCGCTGGGCGTGGGGATTATCCGCAGGGCGGCGGACTGATACGGAATGATACGGGCAGGACGGGCCGTGAGTCAATGCTGTGAATGAAAGAAAAAGGGACTGTGAAATAATGAGATGGAAGAATCTTCTTATTTCGCAGTCCTTTCCTTTTCAGATCTGGTTGATTGCGCGGATCAGCTCGTTGATGTCGAAGTGCGTGTAAACCCGCTCGGTGAGTGTCATGGCGCCGGAGTGGCCGACAATTTTTTTGATTGTGGTCTGGTCAACATGGACCTCGGCGAGCATGGAGATGCAGGTGTGACGGCAGCAGTGCGGGGTGCAGTCGATTCCAAGGCGGTTCACCATCGGTTTAAACAGTGTGGTATAGTACAGATTGTAGGTGTAGTGTTCACTGTCTAAGGTGTGGATCAGGTATTCGCTGTGGGAGCAGTCGTTGTACCAGCCAATGTAGAAGGGCAGGACGCGGTCGGCGATCGGAACCTTGCGGATGCCGTTCTCTGTTTTGCTGTTTACCACATCAAAATACTGCTGGGCCAGGTGAACATTTTCTTTTTTTAAATCCAAGAGCTCCGATACCCGGACACCGCTGTATACCAGCATGAGGATGGTCTGGCAGCCGCGCTCGTCCTGATGTTCCCAGAGACGGTCGAGATCCTCCCGTGTGAGACGGCTGCGGTCAAATTTGTTCGGGTTTCGGTCTTTGTATTTGTTGATGTTGATAAACTCCGAGTAATCCTTGTGGACAATTTCATGCTTTAGGGCATACTGATAGAGCTGGTTGAAGAGAACCCGGATTTTTTTCAGGGTCGGATAGTTCTTTCCGCTGCGGTCGATTGTGCGCTGCAGGTCATCCAGCCGAAGATTGCGGAAGGGGATGTCTTTGATGTCGTCGCACACGGCGTAGGCGGCACGGTAGCCCTTGATGTTGGAGGCTGAGGTGGTCGGGAATTTCTCTTCTGACCACCTTTGATAGACATCTCCGAAGGAGAGCTTTAAGGCTGTACCGTCTATGGGGCAATCGTTGTATTGTGCCAAAAGCTGCAGGGCTTCCGCGCGGCTGCACGCATATCCGATGATCTGATAGTGTTGAATCCGTCTTCCGGTCGCATCGTCCACATGCCAACCGACGGTAATGCGTGCAGCGTAAGGCTTTCTGCGGTTGCCGGAGAGCTTTACGACTCCCCCATATCCATTTGGTAACCTCATTGTCTTCCGTTATCCTTTTCTGATTTTTTTCTGAGCCGTTGAGAGCATCAATTTGATGCGGTTTAGCTGGTTGACCTCAGACGCGCCCGGATCATAGTCGATTGCGACGATGTTGGATTCGGGGTACTCGCGCCGGATCTCTTTAATCACGCCCTTGCCGACTATGTGGTTCGGCAGGCAGGCGAAGGGTTGGGCACAGACGATGTTGCCGGCTCCCTGATGGATCAGCTCCATCATTTCTCCGGTCAAAAACCATCCCTCTCCGGTCTGGTTGCCGCAGGAGACGATGTGCTCCGCGTCCTTCGCAAGATCCCAGATATAGGCGGGCGGATCAAAATGTGTGCTCTTTTCAAACTCGTCTCTGGCGGCCTTGCGAATCCACTCAAAGAAACGGATGAGCATATTATTTATGCGCTTTGATTTTATGGTTCCGCCCAGATAGTCGGTCTTAAAGTTCTGGTTGTAGCAGCAGTACAGCAAAAAGTCGGTCAGGTCAGGAACGACTGCCTCCGCGCCTTCCGCCTCCAGAAGATCGACGATATAGTTATTGGCGGCGGGCAGGAACTTCACCAGGATCTCGCCCACTACGCCGACGCGAGGCTTTTCAACATCTGTCATCGGCAGGCGGTCAAAGTCACGAATGATCTCCCGGCACATTTTTTTGTATTTGCTGTGCGAGAGCAGGCGGGTGTTCCCCAGAAATTCAACCACTCGTTTCTGCCACTTCCGGTGCAGCGCGTTGGCGGAGCCGGGAACCGACTCGTAGGGGCGCACGCGATAGAGGCAGCGCATGAAGATATCCCCGAATTCCAGCGCGTAGAGACCATGCTGAATCAGGCTTGGCGTGAACTTAAAGCCAGGATTTTTCTCCAGGCCGACCATGTTGATGGAGATGACGGGAACATCCGGATAGCCAGCCTTGATCAGCGCGCGGCGGATAAATCCGATGTAGTTTGTTGCCCGGCAGCCGCCGCCGGTCTGGGAGATCAGGATCGCTGTTTTTTCCATGTCGTAGGTGCCGGACATGACGGCGCTCATGATCTGTCCGACGACGATCAGTGACGGGTAGCACGCATCATTGTTGACGTATTTCAAGCCGACATCCACGCAGGTTCTCGCAGGGATGTCGGGGATGACCAGATTGTAGCCTGCAGCCCGGAAGGCCGGGAGCAGAAGGTCAAAGTGGATCGGGGACATCTGCGGGCAGATGATGGTGTAGTTTTTGCGCATTTCCTCGGTAAAAATGACGCGCTCATAGTTTGCCGGCCGGATGGTGCGCTTTTCCTGCTTTTTCTCCTTGACGCGGATCGCGGAGAGCAGGGAGCGGATGCGGATGCGCGCTGCTCCGAGGTTGTTGACCTCGTCAATCTTTAGGCAGGTGTATATCTTGCCGGAGCTTGTCAAAATGTCGCTCACGCAGTCCGTGGTCACAGCGTCCAGACCGCAGCCGAAGGAGTTGAGCTGTATCAGATCCAGATCCTCGCGCGTTTTGATGTAGTTGGCGGCGGAGTAGAGGCGGCTGTGGTACATCCACTGGTCCATGACAATCAGAGGGCGCTCCAGCTCGCCAAGATGGGAGATGGAGTCCTCGGTCAGCACACAGATGCCGTAGGCGTTGATCATCTCGGGAATGCCGTGGTTGATCTCCGGGTCCACATGGTAGGGGCGTCCTGCGAGGACAATTCCTCTGCGGTGGTTTTCCTCCATATATTTTAGGACCTCCTCGCCCTTTTTCTGCATTTCGAGCCGTGTGACTTCCAGTTCCTTCCAGCCCTCAGAGACCGCGTCACGCACCTCTGCCTCCGGGATATGGAACTCTTCGCGGAAGCAGTCCACAAGCTGGCGGGAGAGAATTTCTTCGCTGGTAAACGCCATGAACGGATTCAGAAAGCGCACTTCACCGCGTGTGATTTCGTCCACGTTGTTCTTGATGTTCTCCGAGTAGGAGGTGACGATCGGGCAGTTATAGTGGTTGTTGGAGTCCGGAAACTCGTTGCGCTCGTAGGGAATCGCAGGGTAGAAGATAAAGTCCACATTCTGGTGGATCAGCCATGCGATATGTCCGTGCACCAGCTTTGCCGGGTAGCACTCGGATTCGCTGGGAATGGACTCAATGCCCAGCTCGTAGAGCTTTCTTGTGGACTGTGGCGAGAGCACTACGGAAAAGCCCAGTTTTTTAAAGAATACCGCCCAGAACGGGTAATTTTCGTACAGGTTGAGCACGCGGGGGATGCCGACGACACCGCGCGGGGCCTCCGCCGCGGGAAGCGGTTCATAGTCGAACAGCCGCTTGTTCTTGTACTCGTAGAGGTTTGGAATGTTCTCTTTGTTTTTTTCCTGACCCAGACCGCGCTCACAGCGGTTGCCGGTAATGTACTGCCGATTGTCGGAAAAGCGGTTGATGGTCAGCAGACAATGGTTGGTACAGCCCTGGCAGCGTGCGAGCTTCGTGGTGTAGGTGAGCTCGTTGATCTGTTCGATGGTGAGCATGGTGGTCTGATATCCGGCTTCGTGGCGCTCTCTGGCGATCAGCGCCGCGCCGAAGGCACCCATGATTCCGGCAATATCCGGGCGGGTGGCATGAGCGCCCGCAATTTTTTCAAAGCTGCGCAGGATGGCGTCGTTGTAGAAGGTTCCGCCCTGCACGACAATATTCTCCCCGAGATCCTTCGCGTCGGAGAGCTTGATGACCTTAAACAGCGCGTTTTTGATGACGGAGTAGGCGAGGCCGGCGGAGATGTCCGCCACGGAAGCGCCCTCCTTCTGCGCCTGTTTTACTTTGGAGTTCATGAACACGGTGCAGCGCGTGCCGAGGTCAATCGGGTTTTTGGCAAACAGCGCCTCCTTTGCGAAGTCCTGCACAGAAAAATTCAGGGATTTCGCAAAAGTCTCAATGAAGGAGCCGCAGCCGCTGGAGCAGGCCTCGTTCAGCTGCACGCTGTCCACGGTCTGGTTCTTGATCTTGATGCACTTCATGTCCTGACCGCCGATGTCTAAGATGCAGTCAACCTTCGGGTCGAAGAATGCGGCGGCGTAGTAGTGTGCGACTGTCTCTACCTCGCCGTCGTCGAGCATCAGCGCCGCCTTGAGCAGCGCCTCGCCGTATCCGGTGGAGCAGGAGTGCACAATGTGCGCCTTTTCGGGAAGCTGCGCGTAGATTTCCTGAATCGAGCGGATGGCTGTCGCAAGCGGACTTCCGTTGTTGTTGCTGTAGAAGGAGTACAGGAGATCGCCCGCCTCGCTCACCAGCGCGATTTTGGTGGTGGTGGAGCCGGCGTCAATGCCGAGGTAGCAGTTTCCCTCGTAGGAGGAGAGGTCTGCCGTCTGCACATGGTTGTGGCTGTGACGCTCGGTGAAGGCGGCATATTCCTCCTCGTCCGCAAATAAAGGCTCCATGCGGGCAACCTCAAATTCCATTTTTATACCTGAATTTAACTTTTCTCTCAACTGTACGAGGGGAATAGTTAAATCTTCTTTAAAGTTTAATGCGGAGCCAATTGCCGCGAAAAGATGCGAGTTCTCGGGGGTGATGGCGTGCTCCTCGTCCAGAGCCAGCGTGCGGATAAAAGCCGCCTTGAGCTCCGAGAGAAAGTGCAGGGGGCCGCCGAGGAACGCAACATGGCCGCGGATTGGCTTGCCGCAGGCGAGGCCGCTGATGGTCTGATTGACCACGGCCTGAAAGATGGATGCGGACAGATCCTCTCTGGTGGCTCCCTCGTTGATGAGGGGCTGGATGTCGGTTTTGGCGAACACACCGCAGCGGGCCGCAATCGGGTAGATTGCTTTATATTCCCTGGCATATTCATTCAAACCGGCTGCGTCGGTCTGGATCAGGGATGCCATCTGGTCTATGAAGGAGCCGGTTCCGCCCGCGCAGATGCCGTTCATGCGCTGCTCGACGTTTCCGCCCTCGAAATAAATGATTTTGGCGTCCTCGCCGCCAAGCTCAATTGCGACGTCCGTCTGGGGCGCATAATGCCGGAGTGCCGTGGAAACGGAGATGACCTCCTGCACAAAGGGAATCTCCAGGTGGTTGGCTAGTGTCAGGCCGCCGGAACCGGTGATCATCGGAGATACCTCGATTTCACCGACGGCGTCGCAGGCCTTGCGGACCAGTGCGGCCAGAGTTTCCTGGATGTTGGCAAAATGCCGTTCATAGTCCGAGAACAGCAGGCGGTTTTCGTCGTCGAGCACCGCAATCTTGACCGTTGTGGAGCCGATGTCTATGCCGAGTTTGTATCTATTGACTAAATTCATAATGAAATAACCTCCATATGATTGCTTGCGCATTGTAACATTATACGACAGGAGTTGACAAAAAACAATTATGTAATATGTAAACATTTATGAAAAGGGCAGAAAATTTATGAAAAATCCATAAAAGTCGGCATCCGAAAGTTGACAATTCTGCCAATAAAAACGTATAATAGTGGATCGGAGGATGCGTATTATGAATTGGATGAATAAACTGGAACGTAAATTCGGCCGGTATGCAATACCGAATATCAGCCGCTACTTTGTGCTTGCAAATGTGATCGGCTTTCTCGGGGCAATCCTGTTCCCGAGTCTGATGGGATATCTGCAGTTTTCCCCCTATGCGATTCTGCACGGACAGGTCTGGAGACTGGTGAGCTGGGTGTTCATCCCGGCAGGCGGCGGGTTTCTTGGACTCCTGTTCCTGTTTTTTGCCCTGATGTGGGGGGCCTCGCTGGAATACACCATGGGAACCTTCCGCATGAATGTATTCTTTTTTCAGGCAATGCTGCTCTGCGATGTCGGCGGTATGGTGATCTATGCGATCCTGCGATCCCTCACGGGAATTGTGAATATTCCGGTTTCCATGTCTACTTACTATATTCTGATGTCGATGCTTTTAGCACTCGCCATGTGTATGCCGGAGGCGGAGGTGAGGATTTATTTTGTGCTGCCGATTCGGATGAAGTGGATGCTGATCTTTGAGCTCCTGTTTTTGGCGTATGATGTTTACTCTATGTTTTCCTATGCGTTGTCCATATTGGAAGGCGCAGTGGCGCTTGCGTGGGGATTTGCGCTGAGCGCCCAGATTCTTCTGCCCATCGGAAGCATGTTTCTCTTTTTCTGGTTCTCGAAAACCAGGATTGGGTGGCGGCAGAAGAAGCGGCAGAGGGAGTTTCGCGCGCAGTTTTCCAAGCCGCGTCCGGGTTCGGGCATTGTCGGGCACAAGTGCGCAATCTGCGGGCGGACCGATCAGGATGCCCCGAATATGGTGTTTCGTTATTGCTCCAAGTGCAAGGGGAATCTGGAATACTGCGAGGAGCATCTGTTCATGCACCGCCATGTGGAGTGAAAAAGTGGTTGACTGAATTTTTGTGGTGTGATAATTTGAAAGAGGTATTTTTGGTTTGCACTGAGGAGGAAGACATATTATGAAAAAGATGGCAAGTTTGTTACTGGCGGCTTCTCTTGGGCTGTCCATGCTGGCCGGCTGCGGCGCTGACGGCGGAGACAAGAAGGATGGGGCCAATCTCAAGGTCGGAGTGATTCTGATCGGAGACGAGACCGAAACCTACACGAAGGCCCACATGGACGGAATCCGTGCGGCGGCAGAGAAGCTGGGGATTCCGAGCGAAAACCTGGAGTGGAAGACCCGCGTGCAGGAGTCGGAGGCATGCTTTGACGCGGCAAAGGCATTGGTTGCGGACAAGTGTGACCTCGTGATCTCCAACAGCTACGGACATCAGGACTTTATGGTGGAAGCGGCAGAGCAGTTTGAGGATGTGACCTTTGTGGCAATGACCGGAGACTACGCGGCCATTTCCGGTTTGGACAACTTCTACAACGCATTTACGAATGTGTATGAGTCGCGCTATGTATCCGGCGTGGTTGCAGGCATGAAGATTGCGGAGCTGGATGCGGAGGGCAAGATCCCGGCGGACGGCAAGGATGCAGACGGCAATGTGAAGATCGGGTATGTGGGCGCTTATCCCTATGCGGAGGTAGTGTCCGGTTACACCGCGTTTTTCCTTGGAATCCAGTCTGTGTACCCGAATGTCGTCATGGATGTGCAGTACACGGATGAGTGGTTTGACGTGCAGAAGGAGGCGGCCGCAGCGGATGTGCTCCTGAAGAGAGGCTGCGTGATCATCGGCCAGCACGCGGATTCCACCGGAGCTCCGGACGTAGTGGAGAAGGCGTGGCAGAACGGGGATGTGGCATACTCTGTGGGATATAACATGAGCATGCTGGATGTGGCTCCGGATGCGGCTCTCACCAGCGCAACAAACGACTGGGTTGCGTATTACACCGAACTGTTTACCGCAGTGATGGAGGGCAAAGAGGTTCCGCAGGATTGGGCGAAGGGCTACTCGGACAGTGCCGTGTCCATCACCAAGCTCGGGCCGAATGTGGCAGAGGGCACAGCGGAAAAGGTAGCTGAGGTTGAGAAGGCGATCAAGGACGGGAAGCTCCACGTGTTTGACACCTCCAAGTTTACGGTGAACGGGCAGACCATCACGGAGAATGACGCGATGATTGATCTGTCTTACATGGATTACTCAACCATGACCGTTGTTTATCAGGGAGAGACGAAGTCTGCGCTGACTACGAAGGACGGAGTGACCTACTTTGACGAGTCCACACTTCGTTCCGCACCGTATTTCTCTCTGCGGATCGATGGAATCACAGAATTAAATGCAAATTAAACTTTTTCGATGAAGTGATAGGTCGATGAGGGAGCGTATGGAATGCGCTCCCATCATCTGTTTTATACAGAAGGGGATGAACGCATGAACGGATCCGGGCAGGGGCTTGCCGTTGAGATGAAACATATCACCAAGATCTTCGGAGACGCGGCGGCGAACAGGGATGTGAATCTTGAGCTGCGCTACGGAGAGGTGCTTTCACTTCTGGGCGAGAACGGGAGCGGCAAGACGACACTGATGAACATGCTCTCCGGTATCTATTATCCGGATTCGGGGACAATCAGGGTGCGGGGGCAGGAGGTCTCCATCACTTCTCCGCATGATGCCTTAGCCCTTGGAATCGGCATGGTACACCAGCATTTCAAGCTGGTGGAGGTCTTTACAGCGGCGGAGAATATTGTCCTCGGCTTGAAGGAGCGCCGGTCACGAAAGCAGATTGAGGCGCGGATTGAAGAGATCTGCGCGAAATACGGCTTTGCTGTGGATCCGAGACAGAAGGTTTATGACATGTCGGTGGCGCAGAAACAGACGCTGGAGATTGTGAAGGTGCTTTACCGCGGCGCGGACATCTTGATTTTAGACGAACCGACGGCTGTACTCACCCCGCAGGAGACAAGAAAGCTCTTCAACGTGATGGAGAACATGAAGAGGGACGGCAAGGCGATCATCATCATTACGCACAAGCTGAACGAGGTGTTGGAGGTGTCCGACCGCGTGGCGATTCTCCGCAAGGGGGAATATGTCGGGACGGTGGACACGGAAGATGCGACCGAAACCTCTCTCGCAGAGATGATGGTGGGCAGAAAGGTTGAGCTGAACATTGAGCGCGTCAGATCGAAGGAGCGCAGCCTGCGCCTTTCGGTATCCCATCTGTCCGTCCGCAATGAGTACGGAATGCGGACGCTGGACGATGTGAGCTTTGAGGCGTACAGCGGCGAAATTTTAGGGATTGCGGGGATCTCCGGCTGCGGGCAGAAGGAGCTCTTGGAGGCGATCGCGGGACTGCAGCCCGCCGAGCCGGGGAGCAGTATCCGCTACACTGCGGAGAATGCCGAGCCGGAGGAGCTGTTGGAGAAGTCTCCGAAGCAGATCCGGGAATGCGGTGTGGCGCTGTCCTTTGTGCCGGAGGATCGAATCGGCATGGGGCTGGTTGGCTCCATGGGAATGACGGACAATATGCTTTTGCGGAGCTACACGGACGGAAACTCCCCGTTTCTGTCGATGAAACGCCCGCGGAAGCTGGCAAAACAGATACAGCAGGAGCTTGAGGTGGTGACCACAGGGCTCAACGCTCCGGTGCGCAGGCTCTCCGGCGGCAATGTGCAGAAGGTGTTGGTGGGGCGCGAGATTTCCAACGCTCCGTCGGTTTTGATGACGGCCTACGCAGTGCGCGGGCTGGACATCAATACCTCCTACACAATCTATCGGCTCCTGAACGAGCAGAAGGCAAAGGGTGTGGCGGTGATCTATGTCGGCGAGGATCTGGACATCCTTCTGGCACTCTCGGACCGGATTCTGGTGCTCTGCGAGGGGCAGGTCAACGGAATCCTGGACGCGAGAGCCACGACAAAGGAAGAGGTTGGGCTTTTGATGACGAATCGGAAAGCGGAGAGAGGTGCGGACCATGCGTAAGAGGACTTTTATCCATGTGGCAAAGCGGGAGGCCGCGCCGCTGCCGCTGCAGGTGGCGGCAAGGGCGGCGGCACTGGGGATCGCGCTGCTCTGTGTGACAGTGTTTGTGTTTTTTACGGCGAAAATCGGCGGCGGAACCATGCTTTTCTATATGTGGGAGGGCGCTTTCGGCAACTCGATTTATCTGAGGGATACGGTATTTTACACCGCAAAGCTTCTGTGCATTGCGGTTGCGCTTGCTCCGGCGTTTAAGATGCGTTTCTGGAACTGCGGTGCGGAGGGGCAGGTGCTTGCCGGCGGTCTGGCGACAGCCATCGCCATGGTATACGGCGGGAGCCTTCCGGCGCCGGTTCTGTATCTGCTGATGCTCATCTCGGCGATACTGCTGGCTGTGATATTTGCGGTGCTGCCCGCATTTTTCAAGGCTCATATGGGGGTGAACGAGACACTGTTTACCCTGATGATGAACTATATTGCGATCAAGCTGGTAGATTATTTCTATAACAGGTGGAAGGGACAGGCGTCATCCCTTGGCAAGCTGAATAAGGCCTCCAAGGCGGGGTATCTCCCGGAGCTGTTTGGCAGCGAGAACTCATGGCTGCTTTTGGCCGTCGTTATCCTCACGGTCGTGGTGTATTTCTATCTGTCGCGAACCAAGCAGGGATACGAGATCGCCGTGGTGGGAGAGTCGGAGCGCACCGCGGAGTACGCGGGGATCAATGTCAGGCGGGTGATTGTGCGCACCATGGCTATTTCCGGCGCGATTTGCGGCCTCTGCGGATTCATGACGGTGGCGGGGCACGACCACTCGATTGCGTCAGCCACCACAGCCGGCGGGTATGGCTTTACCGCAATCATTGTGGCGTGGCTCGGAAAATTCAATACCGGCTATATGGTGCTGATCTCGCTGTTTGTCATTTTTTTGGAGCGCGGGACAGCGCATATTGCGGACAAATGCTCCGGCTTTGACGCCAGTGCGTCAAAGATTGTGATTGGAATTATGCTGCTGTTTCTCATAGGAAGCGAGTTTTTTGTCAACTACAGGATCAAAAACGGCGGCGGAAAGCATAAGGAGGTGGCCTGATGTCAACATTCATCGGATGGATCGTGCGCGCGGTCGTGTTCGGTTCGATTGTGATGTACGGAGCGATCGGGGAGATCCTCACAGAAAAGGCGGGACACCTGAACCTGGGGACGCCGGGGATCATGTGTATCGGAGGAGCCTTCGGCTTTGCGGGCGCATATGCATATGAAAACTCGACGGCTGATCCGAATGCCCTTGTCTGTGTGCTGGTGGGGATTTCGGTGGCGTTTCTGGCGGCGGCGCTCGCGGGCGGGCTGTACGCGCTCCTGACGGTTTCGGCGCTGGTCAACCAGAATATTGTGGGATTGACGCTGACAATCTTCGGCGTGGGGATTGGAAAGTTTTTTGGAACCTATGTGATCCCAAAGGGAGCCGTCAGCACAAAGGCGCTCTTTTCCAATAAAGTATTTACGGCGAAAATCCCGCTCCTGTCAGAGATCCCGGTGGTTGGGGACCTGCTGTTTTCCTACGGCTTTATGATTTATCTGGCACTTGCCGTGGCAGTGGCGGCCCACCTGTTTCTGACGAGGTCGAGGGCGGGACTGCATCTTAGGGCAATCGGTGAAAATCCGGCAACCGCGGACGCGGCCGGGATCAACGTGACTGGATACAAATACTGCGCGGTTATGATTGGGTCAGGGATCACGGGACTTGGCGGCGTTCTCTTTGTCCTGGACTATGGCAACGGCACATGGGCGACGGCATCCGGGGATGCGATTGAGGCGCTGGCATGGCTGTCGGTGGCGCTTGTGATCTTTGTGCGGTGGAACACCGTGCGGGCCATCTGGGGCGCGTATCTGTTTGGGCTGTGCTATTGGGCGTACAACTATGTGCCTACGCTGGTCGGTATCCATATTCGGACGGAGCTGGCGCAGATGCTGCCCTATCTTGTGACAATCGTAATCCTGATTTTGGGATGTACGCGGATGAAGCGCGAAAATCAGGGACCGGCCTGTCTGGGGCAGGGCTATTTCAGGGAAGAGCGGTAGATTTCATCGAGCGCGAGTATAAATACATGAAAGAGAGAACTGATTATGGAAAACGAGACTATTTCCAGAAATTTTATCGAGCAGATCATTGAGAAGGATCTGGCGGAGGGAAACTGCGAGACCGTGAAGACACGGTTTCCGCCGGAGCCCAACGGATATCTCCACATTGGCCACGCCAAGTCCATTCTCTTGAATTACGGGCTGGCCGAAAAGTATGGCGGAAAGTTCCACTTCCGCTTCGACGACACGAACCCGACAAAGGAGAAGACGGAGTTTGTGGAGTCCATCAAGGCGGATGTCAAGTGGCTCGGTGCGGACTGGGGCGACAATCTGTTTTTTGCCTCCGATTACTTTGATCAGATGTACGAGGCGGCAGTGAAGCTCATCAAAAAGGGCAAGGCCTATGTGTCAGACCTCTCCGCAGAGGAGATCCGCGCGTACAGGGGAACGCTGACAGAGCCGGGGCGCGAGGATCCCTATGCGGGAAGGAGCGTCGAGGAGAATCTGGCGCTTTTTGAGGACATGAAAAACGGAAAGTGCGAGGACGGAAGCCGGGTGCTGCGCGCGCGCATCGATATGGCGAGCTCCAACATCAATATGAGAGATCCGGTCATTTACCGTGTGGCGCACATGACACACCACAATACCGGGGATAAGTGGTGCATTTATCCGATGTACGATTTTGCCCATCCGATTGAGGATGCCATCGAGGGAATCACCCACTCGATCTGTACGCTGGAGTTTGAGGATCATCGTCCGCTGTATGACTGGGTGGTGACGGAGCTCGGCTACAAGAGCGGACCGGAGGGCACACCCAAGCAGATTGAGTTCGCCAAGATGTATCTGACCAACGTGGTGACCGGAAAGCGCTATATCAAGAAGCTGGTGGAGGACCACATTGTGGATGGCTGGGACGATCCGCGGCTGGTGTCCATTGCGGCGCTGCGCAGGAGAGGCTATACGCCGGAGTCCATCCGGAATTTTGTGGAGCTCTGCGGGGTCGCAAAGGCAAACAGCTCGGTGGATTACGCGATGCTTGAATACTGTATCCGCGAGGATTTGAAGCTGAAACGGCCGCGCATGATGGCGGTGATTGATCCGGTGAAGGTTGTGATTGACAATTATCCCGAGGGGCAGACGGAGCAGCTTGTGGTGGAGAACAACCTTGAAAATCCCGAGCTCGGAAGCCGGACGGTGCCCTTTACCAGAGAGCTGTACATCGAGCGGGAGGATTTTATGGAGGAGCCGCCGAAGAAATATTTCCGGATGTTTCCGGGAAATGAGGTGAGGCTGATGAACGCTTACTTTGTGACGTGCACCGGCTGCGAGAAGGATGATAAGGGCAATATCACGGTCATCCACTGCACCTACGATCCCGCAAGCAAGGGGGGAAACAGTCCGGACGGACGCAAGGTCAAGGGCACAATTCACTGGGTTTCCGCCGAGCACGGAAAAAGTGCGACAATTCGTTTGTATGAAAATATTGTCAACGAGGAGCTGGGAGTGTATAATGAAGACGGAAGTCTGAATTTGAACCCGAACTCGCTGACGGTGAAGGAAGGGATCGTGGAGCCTGCGCTGATGGAGGCGGAGGCGCTTGAGAGCTTCCAGTTTGTGCGGCAGGGATTCTTTGCAGCGGACTGCAGGGATTCCGCACCGGGAGCCCCGGTGTTTAACCGCATAGTTTCTTTAAAAAGTTCCTTTAAACTGCCACAGTAAAGATAGGTGAAGAGTATGAGCAATGTATTAGGATTGGAAAAATTTGGATTGGGAAAGGTCCAGCTTGACAACATTTTTGAGGAGGACGAGAAGAAGGCTGAAAGCCGGGATACTACGGCTGGCGAGCAGCAGAGCGGAGGGGCTCCGACGACCCCTGCCCATGATGAGATCGAGTTTTTGCTGGCAAAGACATACACATGCCCGGTCTGCGACACAACCTTCCGCTCCCGTCAGGTGAAGACCGGAAGAGCGAGGCGCTTGCAGCCGGACTTTGATCTGCGTCCAAGGTGTCAGGATATTGACGTGAACAAGTACGATGTGACGGCCTGCCCGAAGTGCGGGTATGCGGCTTTAAACCGCAATTTTGAACATATCACGCAGGGACAGGTCAAACTGGTGCGTCAGGAGGTCTCGAACAAGTTCCGCCCGTCGGGAACCGTGAATTTGAATGAGCCTTTGGAGCCATACACCTACCAGGAGGCGATCGAGCGTTACCAGCTCGCATTATTCTGCACGGTGGCGAAAAAGGGAAAGACCAGTGAGAAGGCTTATATTCTTTTGAAGCTGGCATGGCTGAACCGCGGTTTGGCGGAGATGTATGAGGCAAAGGGCGAATCGGGCAGCGAGGAGTATGTGGAGGCGCGCGAGCACGAGGCTGCCTACTACACAGAGGCCTTTGATGGTATGGTTAAGGCTGTTGCGACTGAGAATTTCCCGATGTGCGGGATGGACGAACACACAGTCAATATCCTGATGGCGGGAATGGCTTACAAGCTGGAAAAGTACGATATAGCGTCGAAGCTGGTGTCCACAGTGATTGTTTCCCGCACAGCGCCCTCGGCTGCGAAGGAGCGCGCGCAGAAGCTGAAGGACGAAATTATTCTCAAGCTACATAATACACAGTAAGCGCCGTATGTCTAAGAAGTATTACGCGGTAAAAAAGGGGAGGACCCCGGGGGTCTATCTGTCCTGGGAGGATTGCAGGGCACAGGTTGACGGCTTTGCAGGCGCAGTCTACAAAGGTTTTTCCGAGATTGGGGAGGCGTATGCGTTTGCGGGTGTGCCGATGGAAAATCGGACTGCCCCTTGTTCTCCGGCGGATGTGGAGGCAAATTATGCCTACGTGGACGGTTCGTTCAATTCCGAGACCGGTGTGTACGGCTACGGAGGGTTTCTTGTCGCGGCGGGGGAGCGGTATCTGCTGCAGGGCTGCGGCGATGACCCGGAGCTTGCGGCAATGCGGAATGTGGCAGGCGAAGTGGCCGGCAGCATGGCAGCGATGCAAAAGGCAATAGACCTCGGTCTCGGGAAGCTTACCATCTACTATGATTATTCCGGTATTGAGATGTGGGCGACCGGTGCATGGAAACGCAATCGCCGAGGAACAATCGAATATTACAATTATGTACAAAGTATCAAAGGAGAGCTTGCGCTCTCCTTTGTCAAGGTCAAGGGACACGCGGGCGTTGCCGGCAACGAGGAGGCAGACCGGCTGGCGAAAGAGGCGGTTGGCCTCCTTGACAGCGCGGGATGAAGTGAGGAATTTGAGATGAGTATATTTAATGTAGATTTAAAAAAGGTAGTTGATGACAGTTATGAAATTGAGATTGGATATGGTTTGACGAACCGCCTTGTGGAGGATCTGGAGGGCGGTCTGGTCGGAAAAATCAAAAAGTTTGCGGTGGTCACGGACAGTAATGTGCGAGATTTATATGCAAAACCGATATGTGAGCAACTAATTAAATCTGGATTTCAAATTGATCTCTTTGCATTTCCGGCAGGAGAGAAGTCAAAAACAAGACAGACCAAGGAGCGCATTGAGGATGCGATGCTCGAGAAGGGCTACCGCAGAGACTGTGCAATCATCGCCGTGGGCGGAGGTGTGGTCACGGATCTTGCAGGCTTTGTGGCGGGAACCTTTGGGCGAGGCGTTCCTTTTATCAACTATGCGACGACGCTTCTCGCTGCGGCGGACGCCTCGGTGGGCGGCAAGACCGCTGTGGACACGCCGCTGGCAACCAATTTGATCGGCCTGTTCAACCAGCCGAAGAAGGTCTACATTGATATCGACACATGGAAAACTCTGCCGAAACGCGAGGTGGTCAGCGGGATGAGCGAGACCATCAAGCACGCGTGCCTCGGCAGTCTGGATATGTTTGAATTTATCGAGGAGAAGCTGGAGGATATCCTGAGTTTTCAAAAGTTTGCCTGTGAGTATATTGCGGAGAGCAACTGCAGGATCAAATACTCGGTGGTCATGAAGGACGAGCGTGAGAAGGGCCTGAGAGAGGTCTTAAATCTTGGCCACACGGTGGGCCGCGCCGTCGAGACGGTCAGCGATTATCGGCTTTTGCACGGGGAGGCTGTCGGCATTGGTATAACGGCGCAGGCGCTTTTGTCCGCGAGGCTCGGCTATATGTCGGAGGAGGAGGAGGCGCGTGTAATCGCGCTGCTTTCGCGCACGGGACTTCCGACGAAATTGCCGGACTATATTGATCGGGAAGCTCTTGTCCGAAAGCTCTATACCGACAAAAAGGTGCGGGACGGAAAGCTGCGCTTTGTACTCCAGAAGGGAATCGGGGGCGTGGTGGAGTTCTCCCCCGGCGTGTACGCCAGACCCATTGAGGAGGAGCTGGCGCGCGAGATCATAATGGAATTGTGATGGGTGTATTGTATTCACCGCTCAGAATAAGACCGCTCTTGATACGGCTGACGCCGCGGTAGAGGTCGGCGGCGAACATATCTCTTTTCAGTGCCTGCATCGCGGGAACTGAAAGATTGCGGGAGGCATCGGCAACCTTTGTCAGAAGGGGGGCGGATGCCTTTTTGTGAATCTCGGAGAGCAGCGGCTCTGCCCGGCGGGCAAAGCCAAGCACGCGCAGATAATGCACCGTGGGGTCAGTGTAATCCTCGGTGCGCAGATCCAGCAGAATATGGGTGAGTACGCGGTTGGCGCGGGTGCGTGTAATATCCTTTGTCTTGACAAGATCCGCAAACTGCGAAAAGGAGATGAACTCGTTTACGTGCTCCGCAATTCGGCGGGAGATGGACTCCGTGCAGTCCATAAAACCGATATAGCCTGATGGCTGCAGGTGCAGAAGGCGCGCGTAGAGCGCTTCGGAAAAATCGTCCGTGTCCATGAGCAAACTGCGATCGGATGTCTGTTTTAACAGGGAGAGGCAGTGCGGGGGGAGAGCGAAGGCAAGCTGGTCGTCCGGAAACTCCGGCTGCAAAAGCAAATTGCGGATCGCTGTGGCGGAGGCATAGCGGGATTTTATGTCGGTCTCATGGTAGCCGTCCCCGATGCGGCGGATGCCAAGTCCGCAGAGGCTGCCGTTGTCTTCCGCGTTTTGACGGAGTATCGCCTTCTCATATTCGAGTGCGAGAATATTGTTGGGCTTTGAGAGGAAAGCGCGCACTTCATCGGCCGGATACTGCGGGAGCGCGGCGATGAGCGCCTCCTGCCTAGCGCGCGGGCAGGACATGCCCTGCTTTACAAGGTCAGCGACCGTCCGGTCAAAGGAGGGGGTGGGGGAGGTTAAAAGTGCCGCAGCGTCGTTTAACAGTGAGGTCGTCTCTTCCTCCATCCCGTAGCAGACGCGGTTCACGACGCCGGATGCGGCGAGAAGGCGGATGCCCCCGGCGGCGAAGAACTCCGCAGAACCGGTGGCAAAGGGGACGGGAAGCTCAAGCACGAGATCCGCTCCGGACAAAAGAGCCATCTCGGCGCGGGTGTGCTTGTCCACAATCGCCGGGACGCCCCGCTGGAGGAAGCAGCCGCTCATCACGACGATGAGATAGTCGGCATTTGTCTGCTTTCTTGCTTCCTGCAGATGGTAGAAATGTCCGTTGTGGAATGGGTTGTACTCCGCGATGATTCCGGTTACGTTCATAATTGAAAACTCCTGATTTCTCATGTTTGGGCGGGTCATTAAGGTAAAACATGTTTTCCTGCAAGCAAGAGCAGGATTGAACTTGTGACCGTTTTCATAATTATATCATGAAAGATGGAAAATGAAATAATAAAATGCTTGCAATGCAAACACCTATATGTTAGACTATCCAAGACAAAAATAATTTATTTTACATTGAGGAGGAGTTAAAATGGATCAGAGTAATATGCCGATACCCGGCAAAGGCCAAGCGACTGCCAGTCTTGTTTTGGGTATCATCTCAGTTGTGTTTTGGTTCTTTGGGTTATCATCCATTATTTCATTGATTTTGGGTATTATCGGTCTGGTGTTGGCATCCATGTCAAAAAAGTGCGGCTTTGAAGGTGGAATCCGCACGGCCGGATTCGTGCTCAGTCTGATTGGAACGATTGGAGGAGCGATCATCTTTGTTACATGTGTTCTGTGCATCGGATGCATTGGAGCTGCAGGAGCAGCCGCAGGGCTTTAATCCGAATTGAGAGAGTAGAGAGGAGTCAGTGCAGCAGATGCTGCACTGATTTTTGAATTTATGAATCCGATATTTGAAATTTTTGGAAGGGATATCCCTGCTTACAGCCTGATGGCTGTTGCCGGGTTTCTGCTTGCCCTTGCTTTGATAGGAATATTTGCCCCTTTGTTTGAATTGGATCGTGAGAATGCCATCTATATTTTTACGCTTGGAGTGGTCGGGGCACTGATTGGTGCCAAGGTCTTTTACCTGATTCAGGTTTTTCCGTCACTGATCCGGGACCTGCACCTGATTAAAGAGGATTTTACGACCTTCCGCCTCCTGTATATTAACGGCGGGATGGTTTTCTATGGAGGACTGATCGGCGGACTGCTCATGGCTTTTTACTGGGCCAAGGCGTTTCGTGTGGATTTGCGGGATTATCTGCCGCTGCTTTTGCCGGGACTTGCAATATTTGCCGGAAGCGGGCGGGTAGGCTGTTTTTTTGCGGGCTGCTGCTACGGAAAGGAGACGGACGGACCGATCGCCGTGGTTTTTTCCCGTTCGCTCTACGCGCCAAACGGCGTTCCGCTCATCCCGATACAGCTCATTGAGGCGTCGGGGCAGCTTCTCTTTGCGATTGCGCTGCTTGTTGTGGGAAGAAAGGAAAAGCTTCGGCCGCACCTGCTGGCCATCTATCTGACGGCGTACTGCCTGTTCCGATTTGTGCTGGAATTTTGGCGGGGAGATGCTGTGCGAGGGATCCTGTGGGGACTGTCCACCTCCCAGTGGGTCAGCATCTTCATTCTTCTGATCGTGGCAGTTAGCTCTTGCAGGAGAGTAAAAAAACGCATATAATGAGTTTCATGGCGGCAAATCCGCCGAAGGAAGAGAGGGAATAATCATGCATGTATTAGTTATCAATTGCGGCAGCTCATCCTTAAAATATCAGCTCATCAACTCCGACTCCGAGGAGGTTCTGGCAAAGGGGCTCTGTGAGCGGATTGGCATCGATGGGCGGCTGGTGTACCAGAAGGAGGGCCTGGACAAGGAGATCACGGAGGCTGCGATGCCGAGCCACAAGGAAGCGATCCGAATGGTGCTGGATGCGCTGGTGAATCCGAAGAGCGGTGCAGTGTCTGCGCTGTCCGAGATTGACGCAGTGGGACACCGTGTGGTGCATGGCGGCGAGAGGTTTGCCGCGTCGGTGCTTCTCACAGAGGAGGTGCTTGCGCAGGTGGAGGAGTGCAACGATCTGGCACCGCTGCACAATCCGGCAAATCTCATCGGTATCCGCGCCTGTCAGGAGCTGATGCCTGGCGTGCCGATGGTCGGCGTGTTTGACACGGCTTTCCATCAGACTATGCCGAAAAAAGCGTATTTGTATGGCCTGCCCTATGAGTACTATGAGAAGTACAAGGTGCGCCGCTACGGTTTCCACGGAACCAGCCACAGCTTTGTTTCAAAACGCTGCGCAGAGTTCTTAAATCTGGATTTAAAGAATTCAAAAATTATTGTTGCCCATCTGGGCAACGGTGCCTCCATCAGCGCGGTGAAGGACGGGGAGTGCGTGGATACTTCGATGGGCCTTACTCCGCTGGAGGGACTCGTGATGGGAACACGTTCCGGTGACATTGATCCTGCGATCATGGAATTTATCGCGAAGAAGGAGCATCTGGACATCGAGGGTGTCATGAATGTGCTGAACAAGAAGTCCGGCGTGGAGGGAATCTCCGGCGTCTCCAGCGATTTCAGAGACTTGGAGGCAGCGTACAATGAGGGAAACCAGCGCGCGATTGACGCCTGCGAGGTGTTTGCATACCGCGTGGCAAAATACATCGGCGCCTATGTGGCTGCGATGAACGGCGTGGACGCAGTTGCCTTTACAGCGGGCATCGGAGAGAACACCTCCTTTATCCGCAAGAAAATTCTTGCATATCTGGGTTATTTGGGGATTCAGATGGACGAGGCGGCAAACGCGGTGCGCGGCGAGGACAAGGTAATCTCCACCGCCGATTCGAAGGTTACGGTGTGCGTCATTCCCACGAACGAGGAGCTTGCAATCTGCCGTGAGACGGTGGCGCTGGTAAAATAAATGCTGGTAAATAAATAGATTTTTTTGTTGACAAACATTATCTGCCTATGTATAATTGTTTGAGTATGATTATTTAAGAAGACCGTGAGTATTGTTTTACAATAATTGCCGGATATGAAGGAGGTGTAAGTAAATGTCCATATGTCCAAAAAATAAATCCTCTAAGGGAAGAAGAGACAGAAGAAGAGCAAACTGGAAGATGTCTGCTCCGACGCTGGTGAAGTGCAGCAAGTGCGGCGAGTTGATGATGCCACACCGCGTCTGCAAGAACTGCGGTTCCTACAATAAGAAGGAGATTATTCCGCAGGAGTCATGAGTGAAAAGCCGGGATATCATACCGGCTTTTTCTTAATAGGATATCATTATGGGGGAAAAGATCATGAAAAAGAAACTGGCACTATTATTGGCGGGTCTGTTGGTAATCTCATTTGTGGGATGCGGCACTCCGAAGGATGACCCGACGCAGAAGGACACCAATTCTACGGAAATGTCCGAAACAGGGGAGGATTCCCAGAATCAGCCTACGGAGTCCCAAAAACCCGAGACAGAGAACTCCGAAGACAAACAGGTAGATTTGTCGCTGAAGGATGTCTTTGCGGAACACGGCATGAAGGTGGGAACCTGCCTCTCTCCGCAGATGATCGGTAATGCACAGATGAGCAAAATCATTTTGGGGCAGTTCAACAGCGTTACCATGGAGAATGCCATGAAGCCCGATGCGATCCTGAACCAGTCGAAGAGCGTTCAGGAAGGAAATCTGGTTGTCGAATTCAAGCAGGATCTGGTCAAGATGCTCAACTGGGCAAAGGAGAATAATCTGGGTGTGCGCGGGCATACCATCGTATGGCACAGCCAGACACCGGACTGGATTTTCCATGAGGATTTTGACATGAGTAAGCCGCTGGTCAGCAGGGAAGTCATGCTCGACCGTCTGGACCACTATATGAAGCAGGTGTTTGAAAAGTTGGAGGAGGGCGGCTATTCGGAGCTGGTCTATGCCTATGATGTTGCAAATGAGTGCTGGATGGAAGACGGCTCGATGCGGCAGAACAACTGGAAGGCGACCATCGGTGACGATTATCTGTGGCACGCATTCAACCTTGCAAACAAATATGCGCCGGAGCATATCGATCTGTATTACAACGACTATAATGAGCAGTTTAAAGAGGAGACGTTTGTCGAGTTTGTGAAGACTCTGGTTGACGAGAATGGCAATTACCTGATTGACGGCATTGGCCTTCAGGCGCACCTCTATACACAGGATAGTCTGGAGGAGTATTTCGAGGCAGTTGACCTGCTGGCGACCACCGGGTTAAAGCTGGAGCTGACCGAGTTGGATGTCTCCCTTGGAGCATGGCAGAACACCCTTGCCGCTACAGATGACAATCTGAAAGCGCAGGGAAGATTCTACTATGATTTGATCAACGGACTTTTTGAGCGTGTAGATGCGGGAAAAGTCAAGATGGATGCACTGACTTTCTGGGGATTTGCCGATGGTCTGTCCTGGAGAAGCGACGCGAGTCCGCTGCTTTACAACAAGATTTATGCGCCCAAGTATTCCTACTATGGCGCCATGCAGATAAAGGATAAGGCCGGATTTGACGACTGATTACATAGCGCAAAGAGAATTCTTAAAAGCTGTCCACACCTTTTCGGGTGTGGGCAGTTTTTGTTATACTGATGTCAGCTGCCA
>JAFLRQ010000130.1 GCA_022511395.1 Agathobacter sp.
TGCCGTTCCTTCCGAACAAGCTGGTGGTGGACGACGCGGGCAGAGTGTACTGCATTGCGGACAACATAAACAAAGGTCTGATCAAGTATGAGGCGGACGGCAGCTTTATCGGCTTCCACGGCGCATCCAAGGTTACCTTCAGCGTCATGGACTACATCTGGAAAAAGCTTGCCACCAAGGCACAGCGCGCCGCAATGGAAAACTTCGTCCCGACGGAGTACGACAATATCTACATGGATTCCGAGGGCTTTATCTTTGCCTGCACCACGAATGTGACCGGCAACGGAGTGCGCAGAGGCGAGGAGGATCCGGTCCGCAGGCTGAACCTGCAGGGAAACGATATTCTGATTGAGAACGGCTTCAACTGGGTCATTGGTGACTGGTACTGGGATAAGGCGGGCGGCATTGAGGGACCGTCGAAGATCACGGATGTCACGGCATTGGACAGCGGCATCTATTACATACTTGACAAGGTGCGAGGAAGGATCTTCGGCTACGACACTCAGGGAAATCTGCTGTTTGCCTTCGGCGGAAACGGCAACCAGGACGGATATTTCCGTCAGCCGGTTGCCATTGACCACATGGGAAATGACCTTCTGGTTATGGATTCCCTGGATAACGCCTTTACCCTGTTTACCCCGAACAATTTCGGAAGACTGGTCTATCAGGCTTATGAGGAGTACAATGCGGGTGACTATGACACCTCCGGTGAGACCTGGTCGAAGGTCATGGAGCTGGACGGAAACTACGATCAGGCGTACATTGGCATGGGAAGAGCCCTGATGCGCCAGAAAGAGTACAAGGAGGCGATGAAGTTATTCAAGCTGAAGTGGGATAGGACCAACTATTCCAAGGCCTTCAAGCAGTACCGCAAGGAGTGGGTGGAGAAGAATATCGGCTGGATTATCCTGGTGTTCTTTGTTGTGGTGATTCTGCCGCTGCTGATTGGAAGGATCAAGAAAATCAAGTTCCAAATTGACACTGCAGATATATTCAAAACCTGACGGATTGGAGGCAGATATGTTAGCTTCATTGAAAAGTAAAGAGACATACAGTCATTATTTCAAGACCCTGAAATATGCGCTCTATGTGATCACGCATCCCTTTGACGGCTTCTGGGATCTGACCCACGAGAAGCGCGGGTCGATGGCCGCGGCAAATACGATTGTCATTCTGACTGTGATTGCAAGGCTTGCGTCCTTGCAGTTTACCAGCTTTTTGTTTCAGGCGGTCTACTGGGAGAATATCAATATCTTTCTCTACATTGCGAGTATTGTGTTCCCGCTGGCGCTGTTCTGTGTCGGCAACTGGGGACTGACGACACTGTTCGACGGAAAGGGCAGGCTTGGCCAGATCTACATGGGCGTCTCCTACGCGCTGACCCCCTATCCGCTGATTCAGTTTCCCCTGATCATATTAAGCAACATTGTGACGAGGGACGAGGGTGCGTTTTATGATGTGCTTGCCAGTTTCACGCTTATCTGGTGCGCGCTGCTGATCATCTGCGCGATGCTTGAGATTCATGAGTTCAGCATGGCCAAGACGCTCTTCTTTATGGTTGCGTCCCTGTTTGCTATGGCGGTCATGGTTTTCATCCTGCTCCTGTTCTTCAGTATGATCAGCCAGGGTGTCGCTTACTTTGTTTCCATCGTGCAGGAAATCATGTACCGGATGTGACGAGGGGGAGAGGGAATGAAAAAAGATAGAACAGCTAAAAACAGTGAATTCAAAATGGCGGTTGTGGAACAGCTCAAGAGCATGATTCCGGCCTTTGTCCTGCTGGTCATCATCGGCATTGTCGCGCTGGTGGTCATGCTGATGCCGCAGGCGGAGGAGGTTGTGGAACAGATTGACGTCCACCGCTATGAGGGGTCGGATAAGGAGATTGTGCTGGAAAACAGCGAGCTGAAATTTGTGATGGATCCGACCACCACGCAGTTTACGGTGACAAACAAGTCCAGCGGGCAGATGTGGTATTCCAACCCGCCGGAGGCGGACAGCGATCCGCTTGCGCTTCCCGCCATCAAGTCCGTCATGAAGTCCACGCTGCTTCTGGTTTACAGTACACAGACGGGACTGGATACCCAGCTTGACAATTTCCAGTACAGTATCACGGACCAGCTCTACAATATTGATGCGTCGGACAGTTCCGTGAAGGTGACATACACCATCGGAAAGGTGCAGAGGGAGTTTGTCATCCCCCAGGTCATCACCGCGGAGCGGATGGAAGAGCTGCAGTCCCAGGTAGACCAGTCCACGTCGCGCCTGATCCGCGACTACTACAACAAGTACGACATCAACAAGCTCGGACCCAATGACGACAAGGACGCGCTTCTGGAAAAATACCCGATCCTTGAGACGGATGTCATCTATGTGCTCAGCGAAAGCACGACGGACAATGTCAAGGACCGCTTTGAGAGCCAGTTTGAGGCGGCTGGATACACCAGGGAGGAGTACGAAAAGGAGCTCGAGGAATTCGGAATTGAGAATGTCAACGAGAGGCCGGTGTTCAACGTGGCAGTGAACTACCGTCTGGACGGCGAGGAGCTGGTGGTTGAGGTTCCCATGGGAGAGATTGAGCACAGGTCGGATTATCCGGTGTACTCTTTGAGTATTCTGCCCTATTTTGGCGCAGGCTCCACCGAGGAAGAGGGCTATATGTTCATCCCGGAGGGCGGCGGCGCTATCATCAACTTCAACAACGGAAAGAGCGCCCAGAACCCCTATTACGCGGATATGTACGGATGGGACCGGGCGATCTTGAGAGATTATCTGGTGCATGAGACGAGAACCTATTTCGGCGTTTTCGGCATGGCGAAGGGGAATTCCTCCTTCCTGTGCATGCTGGAGGACGGAGGTGCCTACGCAGCAATTAACGCGGATATCAGCGGCAGGCTGAACAACTACAACTATGTGAATGCTACCTACCGGATCATGCGCCGGGAGAAGGCGAATGTCGGAAACCGTATGGCAGGCGAGCTGTACCGCTACGAGGAGAACATCCCGGACGAGAGCATTGTCCAGCGCTACCGCTTTGTGGATTCCGGTAGCTATGTGGACATGGCGAACGTCTACCACAATTATCTGGAAAAGAAGTTTGGGGATGACTTCGCAAAACTGAGCGAAGAAAACGTGCCGGTGACGGTGGAGCTTGTCGGGGCAATCGACAAGGTGAAACAGATTCTGGGCATCCCAATGTCGAGACCACGGCAGGTGACCACCTACAAGGAGGCGCAGGCAATTTTGGAGGACATGAAAGCCGACGGGGTGGAGAACATGTCCGTCAAGCTGAGCGGCTGGGCCAACGGCGGCGTTCGCCAGAAATTCCTGAACAAGGTGAAGCTGGTGAGCGGGCTGGGCGGCAAGAAGAACTTAAAGGCGCTCACAAGCTACGCCGAGGAGAACGACATTGACCTTTATCTGAACGGCGTGACGAATTATGCCTACAACAGCAATATCTTTGACGGCTTTCTGGCATCGAGGGACGCGGCGACGCTGGTGAACAAGAAGCGCGTGAAGCTGCTGCCCTTTGACCCCATCGATTACGCTGAGCAAAACTGGATGGATCACTACTATCTGCTGAAGCCCTCGAGGATTTATCAGTCAATGGATAATCTTGCGAGCGCGGCGGATAAGTACGGCGCTGCCGGGGTGTCCTTTGCGGACATCGGCTTCCAGCTCTCCGGCAACTACAAGCCAACCGACCATGTGACCAGACAGGAAGTGGAGAGTGCGCAGCTTGCAAAGCTCGACGAAATCCGGGAGACCGGCAAAAAGATCATGATCAATGTGGGCAA
>JAFLRQ010000131.1 GCA_022511395.1 Agathobacter sp.
GAAGCCGCGCAGAGAACCTATTTGGCGGATGTGGTCTGCTCATGGGCGAAACGGAACCGCCATCTGGCAGAGCTCAAGCAATATGCAGATGCCAAATCCTTTCTTTTCGACTATTCGGAGGAAAAGGATTTTGACATCCTCCTTCTGGACATTGAGATGCCCGGAATGAACGGAATCGAGCTGGCAAAGACAATCCGACGCGAAAATGCCGCAGTGCAGATCATTTTTATCACCGGATATTATGAATATTTCAGCGACGGGTTTGACGTGTCGGCGCTCCACTATCTGATCAAGCCGGCGGATGAGGCCAAGCTTGCCGCGGTGCTGGACAAGGCGGCGGACCATCTCGCTTACCGCCAGCGCTCCGTCCTGCTGTCCACCTCGGAGGGAGACATCAAGGTGCCTCTGGCGGACATCCTGTATGTGGAGGCAGAGAATGTATATGTGATCGTGCATACGGTGCACGGGAATTACCGCACGCGGATGTCACTGACCAAATTCTGCGAGCAGCTGGACGAAACCTTTTTCCGGGTGCACCGCTCCTTTGTCGCGGGGTTAAAGTACATTAAGAAGATCATGCGCACGGAGATTATGATGATAAACGGCGAAACGATTCCGATCAGCCGCGGCCTGTATGATAATATTCACGCTGCATTAATTAAGTACCTATAGGGGAGCCCATATGCTGTTTGACAGGTTCATCAAGAAAAGAGTTGCCTCCTTTGAGAAGGAACTCCTTCAAAAATACTATATTGAAGTGGAAAACATGTACACCAAAATGCGCGGCTGGCGGCACGACTACCGGCATCACATCCAGACCATGAAGGTGCACGCGGCAAACGGCGAATTTGGGGAAATCACCAAATATCTGGACATGCTGGACGACGATCTGACCAATGTGGAGACGGTAATCAAAACCGGCAACCGGATGGTGGACGCAATCCTAAACAGCAAGCTTTCCCTTGCCGCCGAAAAGAAGATTAACGTAAAGGCGGAGGCAAAAATCCCGGTGTCGCTTTCGGTGTCCGAGTTGGATCTGTGCATTATCATCGGAAATCTGCTGGACAATGCAATTGAGGCATGTATGGAGCTTCCCCCTGACCGCCGCCTGATCCGAATTTATATGGAGATGAAGGGGAATTATCTGTATCTGGCGCTCACCAACACGGCAGGCGGTAAGAAAAAGCAAAGCTTTGCCACCACCAAGGGCGCGGGACACGGTCTGGGCATTGCCCGCGTGGATGCGGCGGTGAAAAAGAGCGGCGGATATATCACAAGAGCCTCCGAGGATGAGGCCTTTTCCACAGAGGTCCTGCTGCCCCAGTGAGACAGGAACCGGACATGAGCCCTCTCGGGGTGAAGAGTGCAATTGACATCAAATTTTTAACATTTGACATCAATTTGCACTTTTTTTATTTTTAAGGATTACGATGGGAGAAACAATGTGATAAGAAGCGCCCGTGCAATCGGGCCAAGGAGGTTTCTATGCAGAGTGAACCAAAAGCAAAAAAGAAGCGCGGCGATTCCAAGATAAGCAGCATTGTCTGGGCCATAAAGAATCTATGGCAGCTGGACAAAGCCTTTGTTTTCTTTGTCGCTGCAGCCATCCCTCTGGGGGTAGTCATGCCGCTGGCGGGCTCATGGTTTTCCAAGGAGCTGATTGACAGCATCGGGGCAGGCACGCCCTTTGCGGATCTGGCGGCTCTTGTGCTGATTTTTGTGCTGGCGTTTATCCTTCTGGAGCTGGCGCAATCCTATCTTAACTCGAAATGTCAGGGCAGACGGTACTATGTCACATCTGTCCACCAGATGAGGGTAAATGCGATTGAACGCTATGAGACGGATTACGAAAACACGGAAAAACAGGATTTCAGAGAGCTCCAGGGATATATGTGGAATGACGCCTGCCACGGCGATTGCTCTGTGGAGTTTGTATGGCAGAATCTGAGAGATGCGCTGGTGCACCTTGCAGGCATTGTGACCTACACCTCCCTCCTGCTGGTGCTCAATCCCCTCATCCTCATCGTCGTCACAATCGTATCTCTGGGGACTTATTTTACCACACGATGGCAGCCGCTCTACTATGAAAAAAACAAGCAGAAATGGGAGAAGGAAATCCGCAAAAAGGATTATCTGCGCGCGCTGTCCGAAAATTTCTCCAGAGCCAAGGACATCCGGCTCTATGCGCTGGAGGGCTGGCTGGACAAAATGATGCGGGACTATCAGGCGTATATCCTGATGTGGAACAAGCGCTGCAACCTGCGGGGACTGTTGGCGGCTGTTCTGGCCGGCCTGATGACCCTTGTCCAAAACGGAGTCGCCTATCTCGTGCTGATCGGAACCCTTCTGGCGGGAGATATTACGGTAGGAGAATTCGTCTTCTATTTCAGCCTGACGGGCAGCATCGGAGGCTTTCTGCAGGGAATCATCCGCGATGTGGCAAACCTCAACACCCGCGCCGAGAAGATTGCATATGCCAGAGAATTTTACCGTTATCCCACTCGGTTCAACCATGGGGAGGGCTGCGCGCTTCCGAAGGCTCCTGTCACCATCGAGCTGAAGGATGTCTGGTACCGCTATGACGGCGCCGAGGACTACACCTTAAAGGGTGTCAATCTGGTCATAACCGGAGGTGAAAATCTGGCGCTGGTGGGGATGAACGGAGCCGGAAAGACTACACTCATTAAGCTGATCTGCGGAATGTACACTCCCACAAAGGGAGAGATCCTGGTGGGCGGAAGAAAGATTTCCGAATACAATATCGAGGAGTACTACTCCCTGATTTCCGCTGTTTTTCAGGAGATTCATGCGATTGCCTTCACCTTCTTTGAGTTCGTGGCGAGTTCGGACCTGGAGCGCCCCGGAGCAAGAGAGGCAGCCATTGCCGCCATGAAGGCGGCAGGAATCTACGACAAAATCCATGCACTTCCCAACGGAATTGACACACATCTGATGCAGGGCATTTACGACGACGGCGTGGACCTGTCCGGCGGAGAGATGCAGAAGCTGGTGCTCGCCCGGGCGATTTACAAGGACGGCGCGATTCTGGTGCTGGATGAACCCACTGCTGCACTGGATCCCATTGCAGAGAACAACCTGTATCAGCAGTACAAGTCGCTCACGGCGGGCAAAACCTCGATCTATATTTCCCACCGTTTTGCCTCGACGCATTTCTGCGACCGCATTGTGCTGTTGGAAAACGGCGTCATAACCGAGAGCGGAACCCATGAGGAGCTGATGCAAAGAGGCGGCCAGTACGCCTACATGTTCGGAGTACAGAGCCAATATTACAAGGAGGGCGAAGTTCATGCGTAGAGAAAATGTAACCAGAAAAGCGCTTAAAATGTACAATGCGCATAATCCCAAATACTTTCCGCTCAGATTCCTGCAGATTGTATTTAATAACCTTTCCCCCTATTTCAACCTCTGGATGTCCTCGGAGATTGTGACAGCGCTCTATGAGGGCCGGGAGAAAAGGGAACTGTATCTGCTGGTAGGCATCACTCTGCTTGGCAATCTTCTGACGCAGGTGCTGGCGGCTGCTCTGGGCAGAAGTGTCCAGATTGCATTTGAGGAGTTGGAGAACAACGAATCGGCAGCTTTTAACCGCAAGACATTGTCTCTGGATTACGACAAGCTGGAGAATCCGGAAATTCGCCAGCTTCGGCGGAAAATCACGGAAAACTC
>JAFLRQ010000132.1 GCA_022511395.1 Agathobacter sp.
TTTATACATGACAATCTTGAAAAGAAAGGGAGAGACGGCATGGAACACAATAATAGCAGTTTTGTGATAGATAATTATGGGCAGAAGCCGACGTTTGCCAGCTTCCTTCCGGGGATTTCCGGCATTCGGGGAATTCCTGTCTGGTGTTTTTATGTGAACAGGGGACAATGCGTAGCCAGCTTTGGTGTCGATAATAAAGAAAACTCAATCATGGAGTTCTCACCGGCACACCAAGCTTATCAGAATGTCAAAACGACTGGGTTCAGGACATTTATCAAAAAGGATGGCAAAGTCTATGAACCGTTCTCCGATGAGGAAGTCTCCAGCAAGATGATTATCTGCAAGAATCTGTTGGAGGTGGAAGAAGAAAACGAGAAAGCAGGGCTGAAAGTACAGGTGAGCTACTACACGCTGCCCGACGAGAGATTGGCGGGGCTGGTCAGAACAGTGACAATCACAAACACCTCCCAGCAGAATGCGGAAGTGGAACTTCTGGACGGAATGCCCGCGATGATCCCCTTTGGCGTAAATCTTGGACGAATCAAGGAAATTACCCAGACCGCAAAGGCATGGATGCAGGTAGAAGATGTGGGAGAGCGGGTTCCCTATTTCCGCACCAGGGCCAGCTTAGACGATTCCGCCGAGGTTTCCATGGTGGAAGCGGGAAATTATGGCGTCGCTTTTGAGAAAGACGGCTCTCTGCTTCCCATGATCGTGGAACCCGCTCTGGTGTTCCGGTATGATACAGCCATGAGAAGGGCGGTCAACTTTGAGCAGACTTCGCTGGAAAATATGTTGGATTGGGAACAGGCAACGGCAAATGAGTTTCCATGTTGCTTCTTTGGAAAACAGACGCTGATCCCGGCAGGCCAAAGCATCACTATCTATGAGCTGTTTGGCCAGGCACCAAACAAAGATAGCCTACATCAGTATCTAAAGGGAGCAAAGGATGCGGCGTACTTTGAAAGGAAAAAAGCGCGGGCAGAGCAATTGGTAGATGAACTGTGCCGCAAGGTCAAAACGTCTACCGCTAACAAAGTCTTTGACGAATACTGTCAGTACAACTATCTGGATAATTTCCTTCGAGGCGGCTACCCGATCCGGCTCGGCAAGGACAAGATTTTTTATGTGTATTCCAGGCGGCATGGAGACTTGGAGCGTGATTACAACTTTTTCGCCATGCTTCCCGAGTATTACTCCCAAGGGAACGGCAACTTCCGTGATGTTGCCCAGAACCGCCGGTGTGATACGTTCTTCGTGCCCTTCGTGGGAGAGGAAAACATCCGGAAGTTCTACGGACTGATCCAATTGGATGGTTATAATCCCCTGGGCATTGAAAGAATGACGTACCGTGTGACTGAAGGGAAAGCGGCAATCATTTTTGAAAATGACCGACAGATGACAGAGTACGTGACCAAAGCGTTTACGCCGGGAGCCCTTTTCATGAAATTGGAGGAAGTTTTTGGTTCTGAAAAGGCGGATGATATATTCAATACGGTTATGGATGCTGCGGAGCCTGTGATCAACGATGTGTTTGGCGAGGGTTATTGGAGCGATCATTGGACCTACCATCTCGATCTGGTGGAGGATTATCTGGAGGTCTACCCAGACAAAGAAAAAGAGCTGTTTTATGATGAATCGCTGTCCACGTTCCTCTCCCAAGTCAATATCAATGACCGGAAGAAGCGTTATGTGGAGACAAAGAACGGTCTGCGGCAGTACCGCGCACTGAATGAGGATAGCCGCAGAGATACCGCTGAAAAACTGGTCCGTACCCAGCGAGGCGAGGTTTTGAAGATGTCGCTGCTGGAAAAGCTGGTGATGATGTGCGCGGTGAAGTTCGCGGCTCTGGACGCTTACGGCATGGGTGTTGAGATGGAGGGTGGAAAACCCGGCTGGTACGATGCGCTCAACGGTCTGCCCGGTATGTTTGGCTCCTCTATGAACGAGTGTTATGAACTGTGCAGGACGCTGATTTACGTGATCAATATTCTGAAAAAGCACGGCCAAGCGCTGCCGGTGCTGGAGGAAGTAACTGCTCTGCTGCAACAGCTGGATGAAGTCAATTGCCAGGAACATGAGGCGATCCACGCCTGCGACAGCGCTGAGACCCCGGAGGACGTTCGAGCGAATGGACAGATTCTTGCATTCTGGAACCAGATCAATGACCGGAAGGAGACGTATCGAAACAAAGTGTTTGCGGACGTATCCGGCGAGAAGGTGCAGATGGACGCGGAAACTCTCATCCGAATTTTGACTGGCTTTGCGGATACAGTCCGCAGCGGCATCCACAAGGCAAAGGTGCTGGGCCAAGGCAGCATCCCCGCATATTTTGCCTTTGATGTGACAGCATACAATAAAGCGGCGGACGGCATCGAGCCGCTGAACTTTGTTCCTGTGAATACCCCGCACTTCCTGGAGGGTGCGGTGCGTTATCTGAAGCTGGACGATACCTTGGAACAGAAGCGGACACTTTACCAAGAGGTCAGATCCAGCGACCTCTATGACCAAAAATTGAAGATGTATAAAGTGAACGCCTCGCTCAGCAGCGCCTCCTATGAATTGGGCCGAGCAGTGGCCTTTGTACCGGGCTGGCTGGAGAATGAATCTATCTGGCTGCATATGGAGTACAAGTACCTGCTGGAGCTGATTCGCAGCGGCCTCTATCAGGAGTTCTTTGAAGACTTCAAAAATGCGGCGATCCCGTTCCTGGATAGTGATGTCTACGGCAGGAGCACCTATGAGAACTCTTCTTTCCTTGTCAGCAGCGTATACCCCAACAAAGAGCTTCACGGCAAAGGCTTTGTGGCAAGATTGAGCGGCTCCACCGTGGAATTTATCAGCATCTGGAAGCGGATGATGTTTGGCGTCCATGTGCTGGATATGCAGGACGGGAAGCTGATCTTTGCGCCGCAGCCCGCCATACCGCAGTATCTCATCCCGGAGGATAGACACGTCACCGCCACGCTGTTCGGCGATGTGGAAGTCAATTATCATTTTTCCCAGCATAAGGACTATATTCCCGGGACGTATAAGATTCTTTCGATGGCATTTACTTATCAGGATGGAACAGTAGTAAGGCACGCCGGTTCTGTCGTGGCAGACAGCATCCCGGAGAATCTGCGCACGGGTAAGATTCGGAACGTAAGTGTAGAGCTTGCATAAATGTAAGCATAAAGGGGAGCAGCTCCATCGCTCCCCTTTATGCTTACTGCAATAATTGCAGCCGACGAAGTTGAAAACCGACAATAGCTCCCCCGCCTTACGGACGGGGAAACCAAAGAAAATATACCGAGAAGGGTGTGGATCGTTCATGGAGAATTATCAATATTTTTTTCAGAAGATTCATCTGCTTACCGGTGTGGATATATTTTGCTATCACAGTAATCAATTGATTCCACTATATGTGGGGATCGGTCCCAATCCTATTGCAGTGGCTCCGGGGCTTTTAAAAAAACTGACACAGAAGGCAAATGACCAAAGCGTCCCCGTGGTCTACCAGGACGAGTTTCAAGTGCTGTTTGTTTGCATCAAGAAGGACGAGGCCTACTATCTGGCAGGCCCGATGAGCTTGAGCAATATGCGCCGTATTGAGCTTCACAGATATTGCGTACAGTACCTGGGGTCGGTTAAGATGGAGAGGAATCTTCCGGTATTTGCATTCTCAAAGGCATT
>JAFLRQ010000133.1 GCA_022511395.1 Agathobacter sp.
CAAGGCGCAACCATATTCCTGTCGTCCCATGTACTTTCGGAGGTGCAGCGATATTGTAAACATGCAGCCGTCATCCGGGAGGGTCGGCTGCTGGTATCCGACAGCACCCGCAACCTCGGGCATACCGAGGCAAAACGGGTCGTGATCAAGGGTGTGGCAGCTCCGCCCGCTCTGGAGAATATAAGGGATGTGGAGGTGAGCGGCGATACGGTCAGTTTCCTATACAGCGGAAATCCCAAGGCGCTGCTTGAGTCCCTTGCCGTTCTTCCTCTGACCGATGTGAATATTGCCGAGCCGGATCTGGAGGAGATCTTCATGCACTACTACGAAAAGGGGGAAAACTGATATGATACTCTTGAAACACGAACTGAAACAGGGCAGATTCTCGCTGATGATATGGACGGCAGTCATCGCCTTTATGCTGGCAGTCTGCATCTTGATTTACCCCGAAATGTCGAGCCAGATGACGGAAGTAAGCAGTATGTTTTCTGAGATGGGCAGCTTTTCCGCCGCTTTCGGGATGGATCGGCTCAACTTCGGCGAGTTTATCGGCTTTTTCGGCGTGGAATGCGGTAATATCGTGGGAATGGGCGGCGCTTTCTTTGCATCCCTGCTGGGCATCTCTGCCCTTGCAAAAGAAGAAAGGGAACATACGGCAGAATTCCTGCTGACCCATCCGGTTCGCCGCAGAAAGGTTGTGACGGAAAAGCTCTTGTCAGTGCTTGCCCAGATTGTCATATTAAATGCCGTTGTCATAGGAGTTACGGCACTGTCCACGCTGATCATTGGCGAGAAGCCGGAAGCGAAAACAATGGCCCTGCTGTTTCTGGCATATTTCATCCTTCAAATCGAAATTGCGGCAATCTGCTTTGGCATATCTGCGTTTATCAGCAGGGGCGGTCTGGGGATCGGTCTTGGCATGGCAGCACTCTTCTACTTTTTAAATATTGTCGCCAATCTGTCAGAGGATGTAAAATTCCTGAAATATATCACGCCCTTCGGCTATACCGAAAGCGCCGATATTATCACAGACGGCAGCATAAACATGCAATATCTCTCTGTGGGCGCGGTATTTGCACTGATGGGAATTGCAGCAGCGTTCTACCGGTATGGCAAAAAAGACATTGCTTAATGCAGTTTCAAAATAGACATTTGCCCTTTTTTCTGATATACTGCAACAGAAGCATCATAAGAAATTAAGGAGAATCATCATGAAAACAAATTTTAAACGCTTTTTTGGGTTACTTATAGGTCTTACCTTGGCGCTCGGCACATTGGCCGGATGTGGTTCAAAAGAGAGTGAGAACGATCTTTTGGCCAGGATTAAGGAAGGTGGCGTGCTTACGATTGCCACAGAGGGCAACTGGTCCCCGTGGACCTATCACGACGAGAGCGGGGAGCTGGTGGGTCTGGATGTCGAGATTGGCAAGCTGATCGCGGAGGGTCTTGGAGTGGAGGCAAAGTTTGAGGAGACCAACTGGGATGCGATTCTGGCAGGTGTTCAGTCCGGCCGCTTTGACATCGCCTGCAACGGCGTCGGCTACACTGAGGCGCGCGCGGAATCCTTCCATTTCTCAGACCCCTATGTCTACACGCACAAGGTGCTTGTGGTCAGGGGGGACAATGAGGATATCACCTCTTTTGAGGATTTGAGCGGCAAAAAAACAGCAAACACCGCCTCGAGTACTTATGCCACATTGGCGGAATCCTACGGAGCGACGGTGACTCCGGTTGACTCTCTGACCGATACCATAGAGCTGGTCAGCACGGGCCGCGTGGACGCTACCATCAATGCCCAGGTTTCCATTCTGGATTATCTGGAGGAGCATCCGGATGCCAATATCAAGATTGTTGCCATCGCCGACGGTGATCCTGTCTGCTATCCGGTGCAGAAGACGGATGACGCTCTGTCTCTGATCAAAGAGGTGAACCGCATTCTTGAGGAGAATCGCAAGAACGGAAAGCTGGCTGAAATCAGCAACAAGTATTTCGGCGTTGACCTGACCAAAGAAAATTAGAGGACAAATCGTGAAAAACGTTGATCTGTTTCAGCACGAAAACGATTTTCCCGATTTCGACGGGGAGCGCGCCGTCCGGCATCTTTCAGAGGCTATCTCCTTTGAGACGACCGGCTATGTGGACACGGCGCGCATCCGCTATCAGGAATTTGCGGCGCTGCATGATTTTCTGCAGAAAAGCTTCCCGCTGGTTTTCCGAAACGGGATCCTTGAAAAAATCGGTTACAGCCTTCTGATTACCCTGCCGGGCAGTGACAAAAGCCTAAAGCCCGCACTTTTCATGGCGCATCAGGATGTGGTTCCGGTGATTGCGGGAACCGAAAAGGACTGGCTGCATCCGCCCTTTTCCGGCGATGTTGCCGACGGCTTTATCTGGGGCAGGGGCGCCATGGATATCAAGGAAATGCTGATCGGCATTCTGGAAGCTGCGGAATATCATTTATGCTCGGGAAATCGCTTTCGCCGAACCGTATATCTGGCATTCGGAGAGGATGAAGAGACCCGCAGCACCGGCGCCATAGGGATCTCAAAGCTCCTGAAATCCCGCGGCGAGGAGCTGGAATATGTTCTGGATGAGGGAGCGGGAGATGTGACCCCAGCCATGGATTACGGGGCACCCGGTATTCTGGTATGTCCCATCGGGATTTATGAAAAGGGCTATGCGGATTTAAAGCTGTCTGCCAAATCCCGCGGCGGGCACAGCTCCAATCCGTTTCGCGGCACTTCCCTTGGCGTGCTCTCTAAGGCAATCACCGCAATTCTCGACCACCCTTTGCCGCCGCATCTGCCGGAGTGCGTAAAAAGTACATTGGAGCAGTTGGCTCCCGATATTACAGAGGAACCGATGGCCGGATATGTCCGGGACATTGATCATCATACGGATGATATAATAAATTGGTTTTTGGCGCGTGAATCCCTGTATCATCAGGTGCAGACAACCGCCGCACCCACACAGATTTCGACCGGCGCGCCCTCCGGAAACGTCATGCCCCAGGACATGGAGGCAGTGATCAATTTCCGTTTGGCGCCGCCGGATACGCCGGCGAGCCTGCTGGAGCATTGCCGGAAATGGGTCGATCCCGGCGTTGAGACGGAGTATGTGCAGTGTATTGCGCCGTCCACTCCCTCCGAGATTGATTCCTACGGGTTTCACAGCCTGCGGAAGGTGCTGGAGCACTATTTTGCCCCGCTGAAATTTATCCCGGTTCAGAACCGCGGCGCTACCGACGCCAGACACTATGAAGCTCTCTGCAGGTGCTGTCTGCGTTTCGGCCCCTTTTTGGAGGAGGAGGATATTTCCGCGGAAGGAATCCACGGTACCAACGAACGGATTTCTGTCCGCGCATATCTGCAGGGGATTCGTGTATTGATCAAATTGATGGAAGAGACCTGCCTCTGAGCATCTGTTGAGGAAATTACTATGACTGAAAGAATCTGGACAATATTGATTGATGCTTTGCCGAAAATGGTGGAGTATGGACTTAAGGTGACCATACCGCTGACGGTGCTGTCGTTTTCTCTTGCGCTGGTGATTTCCGTGATTGTGGCGCTGATTCAATATGCCCACGTCCCGGTACTCAGGCAGTTATGCCGTGTTTATATCTGGATCATACGCGGCACACCGCTTCTGGTTCAA
>JAFLRQ010000134.1 GCA_022511395.1 Agathobacter sp.
ATATACTATCTTTTTCATAATTTCCCCCCTCCAATGTAAACGAACAGCAAAACACTCGCATCATGTAAACATTGGAATCACCCTCTCTACATTTAGATTTGTAGACTGTGTCTACAATATACCATATAGAAACAAATTTGTCAATTTTTGTATTTATTCTATGCGCTATTTTCAGAATATCCACATGCTGTAATAGGATTGCCAAAAAGTTTAATTGCTTGTCATTTAATATTGGTTATGGTATCATGGTGCTGGTATCATGCGATTTATTTCAGGTATTAATATAGTAGAAAGAGGAAACACCATGATTAATGAGACCTACAAAGCGATGCTGAGCGGGAAGTCCATCATCCGTGAGCTCAGCGAGTACGCGACGGCGCGGGGGAAGGAAATCGGATACGAGAATGTCTTTGACTACAGTCTGGGCAATCCCAGTGTCCCCTGCACGGACCATTATACGAGAGGGATGATCGAGCTCCTTGAGAATGAGAATCCAGTCACGATCCACGGGTACAGCCCATCCCTCGGGATTGAGCAGGTGCGGGCGACGGTGGCGGAGAGCCTGAACCGCAGGTTCGGCATGGATTACGAGGCAAAGCATATTTTTATGGCGTCCGGTGCGGCGGGAGCGCTGGCGCACGCGCTGCGGGCGACGACAAAGCCGGGGGATGAGGTGCTGACGTTTGCGCCCTGCTTTCCGGAGTATTTTCCGTATGTGAACACCACGGGCGCGGTGCTGCGCGTGGTTCCCGCGGATGTGGAGAGCTTTCAGATCAATTTTGATGAGCTGGAAAAGGCGTTTACGCCCAATGTCGCGGCGGTGCTCATCAACACGCCCAACAATCCGTCCGGCGCGGTGTACAGCGAGGATACAATCCAGCGGCTGGCGGACATGCTGACGGATAAACAGCGCGAATATGGACATGATATTTTTATTATCAGTGACGAGCCTTACCGGGAGATTGTCTTTGACGGGAAGACGGCGCCCTATGTGAGCCGCTTTTATGACAATTCGGTCTCCTGTTACTCGTTCTCCAAGAGCCTGAGCCTGCCGGGAGAGCGTATCGGCTATGTGGCGGTCAATCCCCGCTGTACGGATGCGGACATTTTTGCTGTGATCTGCGGGCAGATCAGCCGGGGCATCGGGCACAATTGCCCGCCGTCAAGCGTTCAGCTCGGCGTGGCAAAGGTGATTGACGAGGTCAGCGACCTCAGCGTCTATGAGACGAACATGAACCTGCTGTACGACGCGCTGACCCGCATTGGGTTTGAGGTCGTGCGGCCGGGCGGAACCTTCTATATTTTCCCGAAGGCGCTGGAGCCGGACGCGAACGCTTTCTGTGAGAAGGCGAAAAAGTATGACTTAATTTTGGTTCCGTCGAACAATTTCGGCTGTACGGGATTTTTCCGCATGGCGTACTGTATCGACACGGAGAAGGTGAAGCGTTCCATCCCGGTGTTGGAGCGTTTTGCCAGAGAAGAGTACGGATTGTAAGAGGAAAGCAGATAACATGAGAACAGCAGCCAGATGGAAGAGAATGACGGCGGTACTTTTGACGCTTGTCCTCGTTGTTGCGGCGGCGCCGTGCAGAGCGCAGGCGGAGGAATACTGGCCGGAAGGGCCGGAGATCGCCAGTCCCAGCGCCGTTGTCATGGAGGTGAACACGGGGACGGTGCTCTACGCGAAAAACAGTCACGAGCAGTTGTACCCCGCCAGTATCACAAAGATTATGACGGCGCTGCTTGCAATTGAGAACTGCAAGCTGGACGAGACGGTGGTTTTTTCCAAGGATGCGGTCTATAAAAACGAGGGCAATACCTCGCACATTGCCCGGGATTATAACGAGCTGATGACGATGGAGGAGTGTCTGTTTGCAGTCCTTCTGATGTCTGCCAACGAGTGCGCATACGCGGTGGCGGAGCATGTGGGGGAAAAGCTCGGCGGCGATTACCGCACCTTTATTGACCTGATGAACGCGCGGGCGAAGGAGCTGGGCTGTGAAAATACGCATTTCAACAACTGCAACGGGCTTCCGGATGAGGAGCATGTGGTCAGCGCACACGACATGGCAGTGATTGCGTCGGAGGCGTACCGCAACGAGACCTTCCGGATTATCTCCGGAACCACGACCTACACAATTCCGCCGACGAACAAGCATGAGGATCCTACTTATTGCTATAACCACCACAGGATGATTTATCCGTGGAAGGGTGAGCGGAAGTACCTGTGGGAGTATGCCACCGGCGGCAAGACCGGCTACACCAACGCGGCGAAAAATACGCTTGTGACATACGCAGAGAAGGACGGGCTGACACTGGTATGTGTCGTGATGCGCGCGGATGCGCCGGATCATTATCAGGACACGCGGACGCTCCTTGATTATTGCTTCGAGAATTTTCACGCGATGAACATTCTGGAGAACGAGACGAGGCTGGAGAGCGGGAATCTGGAAAATACCGGAATCCTCAACGACAACGGTGCCTTTGTGTCGCTGGATCAGAATGCGTATATTGTGATGCCGCGCGCTGCGGAATTTCTGGATGCGGCGTATGAGCTGCGCAAATTTGACAACACGGATGATTCGATGGCGCGGCTGACCTACACATACCATGAGCGGATGGTTGGACAGGCAGAGATCGTCGCCACAAAAGCGACGGTTGAGCGGGATCGTTTTTATCAGCCCGAGGTTGTGCCGGAGCTTCCGCCGGATGATGTCCGGGTGATTGAGCTGAAGCCGGAGATGATTGCTTTGGCGCTTCTGGCTCTTGTGGTAGTGGTTCTGTGTGTGTATTTCGGAAAGAAGCTATACGACAATTTCTATGTGATCCGCCATCGCAGGGAGGTCCGCAGGATACAGAAAGAGCGCTTTAAGGTGAAGGAGATCAAAAAACGTTACCGTAAAAGGGATCGCATGTTTCGATAAGAAACGACAAAAAAGACATAAGACTAAGACGTAAGTGATAAAAGCCGACAGAATATATGTAAATATTCTGTCGGCTTCTTGTATTTCGACATTCAAAAAAGAGGGTCAAATTGTCAGACTATTTAAGAGGACCAGAAGGAGGCTTCGGTTTTCCGTGTAGATCAGCACACCGTTTGCCGTCTCGACAAGGGTCAAAAATTTGCCCCGGAAGGTGATGGAATTCTGCAGCATGTGGATCAGACAGGCGCGCATATGGACATCCGCTTCCAGGAAGACGGTTTCTATTTGTTCCATCGGATGAACCTTCACATGGGCCTGCGAGAAGAGCTGAATGATTTCCTGCTCCTGTCCGAACTGCTCCGCAGTCTTGTTTACAATAAAATATCCCTGCTCGTCCCTCGGCATGTCGAGCGCCTTCACCGCGCGCTGGACCTGCTTGGTCAGGGCAGCGGAAGCCGGGTAGAGGGACTCAAAGTAGGAGAGAAAGTCAGCGGCTGATTTAAAGTGCTTGTTGCTGCCGTGCTCTAAGACCTCCGTCATCAGGATTCGCTTAATGGTGTGCTCGCATGTCTCCCGGGAGGGATTTTTGCGGGGGGAAGATGAATGGTTCATGGAGGGCTCCTTTT
>JAFLRQ010000135.1 GCA_022511395.1 Agathobacter sp.
TATATTTTTAGAAAGGATCTGACAGAACACCTGTCAGATCTTTTTTGTTGCAGTGGGGCGAAAGAATGATTATAATTGGCATATGTTTTGGGGGCTTTGAGCGAAAAGAAAAATGAGGTAATTTAAAATGAAGCATGTTTTGATTGTTGATGATGATGTTCATATCGGGAATACAATTGAGGAAGCACTTGCAAAAGAAGGGTATCAGGTGTCCCGCGCTTATTCGGGGACAGAGGCTTTATATGTACTGTCAGCGTCAAAACCGGATCTGATCCTGCTTGACCTCATGCTACCCGGTCTTTCCGGAGAAGAAGTGCTGCCTCAAATGAAAGGAATACCCGTTATTGTCATCAGTGCAAAAATCGATGTGAATGATAAGGTTGAGCTTCTGCTTGGAGGCGCAGCGGATTATATTACGAAACCGTTTGAGATGAAAGAGCTGCTTGCGAGGATTGCCGTTGCGCTTCGCAATGGATCGGATTCAGTCTGTTCCGTTTTGACTTTTGACAATCTGAGGCTGGACTCAATGACTCACGGGGTCTCGGTAGGACAGCAGGGAGTAAATTTAACAAGGACGGAATATGCAATCTTAAAAACGCTCATGCAGAATCCGTCTCAGGTAATTACGAAATCATTATTGCTTGACCGCATTAGCATCGACACTCCTGATTGTACGGACGGCTCATTAAAAACACATATCAGCCACCTGCGGAAAAAGCTGCGGGATGTTGGAGGCAGAGAATATATAGAGGCAGTGTGGGGCATCGGTTTTAAATTGAAGGAGGAATAAATCTCAACCAATTCTTAACTGTTTTCTTAACCATTTTCTCAACTGTTTACTGCTAACATACCAGTACCAAGCATGAGATACTCATGAAGAAAAGGAGGCTAAAAGTATGGACTATGTCCTGACAACAAATGCTTTATGCAAAGAGTATGGAACATTCAAAGCATTAAATGCTGTTTCCATGCATGTCCCCAAGGGAGCCATCTATGGCTTCGTTGGAAAAAACGGTGCTGGCAAGACAACCTTGATTCGCCTGATCTGCGGATTGCAGACTGCCACCTCCGGCGAGTACACGCTGTATGGGAGGAAAAGTACGGACAAGGAAATCAACAAATCGCGCAAGAGAATGGGAGCCGTTGTGGAAACGCCGTCAATTTATCTCGATATGACGGCAGAGGAGAATCTCGAGGAGCAGTATCGTGTTCTCGGCCTGCCCTCTCTCGACGGTCTGACAGAGCTTTTAAAGCTAGTCGGTCTTGAAAATACCGGCAAAAAGAAAGCGAGAAACTTTTCCCTCGGCATGCGGCAGCGGTTAGGAATTGCGGTCGCGCTTTGCGGTGATCCCGACTTTCTTGTGCTGGATGAGCCGATAAACGGTCTGGATCCGCAGGGAATCATTGAAATGCGGGAATTGATATGGACGCTCAACCGCGAACACCAGATTACAGTGTTGATTTCCAGCCACATTCTTGATGAGCTGGAAAAGCTGGCGACGCACTACGGCTTTATTGATAACGGGCGCATTGTGAAGGAGATCAGCGCCGCGGAGATGGAGGCTGCCTGCCGCAAGTGCATAAACGTCGAGGTGACGAGTGTAAGGGCGCTTGCGCGTGTGCTTGACGGAATGGGCGTGGATTACAAAGTCCTGGATGACAGAAGGGCGGATATTTATGCGAAAATAAATATTTCCCAGCTTACGTTTGCGCTGGCAGAGGAAAACTGTGAGGTGCTGTCGATCCAGGAGCATGACGAGAGCTTGGAGAGCTATTATGTCAGCTTGGTAGGAGGTGACAGACATGAATAGGCTGTTATCCGCGAATTTTATGCGCCTGCGAAAGTCGAGAGAGTTTTGGATGTGCGTGCTTGCAACGCTGTTGATTTCCCTGGGAATGATATATACCGGTGCCAAGTCCGCATCGGCATTGGCGCAAAGAGGGTTTATAAAATATTTGGACGATTATTATTTTCAGTTTGCACCGTATGCGGGGGCGATCATGGCTATATTTATCAGTTTGTTTCTCGGCACCGAGTATTCGGACGGCACCATAAGAAACAAGCTTGTTGTAGGCCACACCCGTACAAATATTTATCTCGCAAATTTTTTGACCTGTCTGACAGGCAGCATTCTCATCACAGTTATGTGGTTTATCGGCGGACTGCCGGGGCTGTACCTGATTGGCTTTTTTGAGATGGGACTGTCACAAGTGATCGCGTACTTTTTTGTTGCCATTGGAATTGCGGCATCTTTTTCTGCTTTATTTGTGTGGATCAGCACGCTCACGAGAGACAGGGCGCGCACGGTGGTGCTGTCGCTGGTTCTGTGGACAGCGATGGCTCTCGCGGCAAGCGGCATCTATGATCGCCTGCATGAGGTGGAGGTCAATGGCGGTGTGGCAATGATAAACGGGGAGTTTGTCAAGATGGAGGATACACCGAATCCCCTGTATCTGACAGGCGCTGCCCGGATGGTCTTTGAGCTGCTGTACAGAATTTTGTCCACAGGCCAGGCGGTTGCCATGCTCAGCACGGAAATAACAACGCCCGTGCTGGACATTGCCGTATCGGTGGTTGTTACCGCAGTGATTACTGTGATCGGAATTCTTTCGTTCCGCCGGAAGGATTTGCAATAGGAGATTTCATCATGCTTTTACCGTGGGCTTTGTGCGGCGTTCTGTCTGCCATCGTAATTATTCTCGGCGTAAAAATTTATATATTGCAGGCAAGTATGACAGAAATCCGTACAGAGCTCGCGGACTGGCTGAAAACCGATACGAACACCCTTATTTCTGTATCGTCCAATGACCGGCATGTCCGACTCCTGGTATCCGATCTAAACAAACAGCTCCGGCTGCTGCGCAGGCAGCGCAGACAATATCTCAACGGGGACCGGGAGCTAAAGGATGCAGTGACAAATATCTCCCATGATCTGCGCACACCCTTAACCGCGATCTGCGGATATCTGGAGCTGCTTGAAACCGAAGAAAAATCCGAAAATGTCACCCGTTATGTTACGGCGATCCAAAATCGCGCGGAGGTATTAAAGCAATTAACGGAAGAGCTGTTTCGTTATTCCATCATCATGTCAGTACAGGAGCCTATGCAGTTGGAGTCCTTATGTGTAAACGGGATATTGGAGGAGAGCATTGCGTCATTTTATGCTGCCCTGACGAAACGCGGCATTACCCCGCAGATAGATATGACGGAAAAAAGGGTCATGCGCACTCTAAACAGGACCGCCCTTCTGCGTGTTTTCGGAAATATCCTGAATAATGCACTAAAATATAGTGACGGCGACCTGAAGGTGGAGCTGCTTGAAACAGGGGAGATTTGTTTTTCAAATACGGCGCGATACCTAAATGATGTGCAGGTTGGAAAACTGTTTAACCGCTTCTTTTCTGTTGAAACAGCCAGAAATTCGACGGGTCTGGGCCTTGCCATCGCAAAGACATTGGTTGAACAGATGCAGGGTACGATCACCGCACAGTACAAGGACAGCATTTTGCGCATCTGCTTGAGCTTTCCCGAAACAGCC
>JAFLRQ010000136.1 GCA_022511395.1 Agathobacter sp.
CCTCGTCGTCCCATCTCACCGCGTCTTAAATTTTCCGCTTGTCAATCACGCGCACTGCCTTGCCCTCGCTTCTGGTAATGGACTTGGGCTCCACAAGGTGTACCTGTGCGTAAATGCCCAGCATAGCCTTGAGCGACGAAACCAGCTTCTTCTCCATCGCCGCAATAGTCTCCGCATTGTTTGTGGCGCTTTCAGGCGGCATCTCCACCATCACATCAAGCGTGTCGGAATTGTTAATTCTGTCAACAACAATCTGATAGTTCGCGGGATATCCGCGCTCCATAAGCACAGTCTCAATCTGGGACGGGAACACGTTGACACCCTTGATGATCAGCATGTCATCGCTTCTGCCCATCGGCTTGCTCATCTTGATATGGGTGCGGCCGCAGGAGCACTTTTTCCTGCTAAGTACGCAGATATCTCTGGTGCGGTAGCGAAGCAGCGGGAACGCCTCCTTTGTAATGGCGGTAAACACCAATTCACCCTTGCTTCCCTCCGGGAGCACCTCTCCCGTATCCGGATCAATGATTTCGGCAATGAAATGATCCTCATTGATATGCATTCCGGTCTGCTCGCTGCACTCAAAGGACACGCCGGGGCCGCTGGTTTCCGTGAGCCCGTAGATATCGTAAGCCTTGATTCCCAGCTTATCCTGAATATCCCGGCGCATTTCCTCGCTCCATGCCTCAGCGCCGAAGATTCCCGCCTTCAGCTTGATCTGATCCCTCAGTCCCCGCTCATGAATGCTCTCCGCCAGATAAGCGGCATAAGAGGGCGTACAGCAGAGGATAGTAGCCTCCAGATCAATCATAAACTGCAGCTGGCGCTCAGTATTGCCGGAGGACATGGGAAGCGTCAGACAGCCCACCTTATGGCTGCCTCCGTTCAGTCCGGGACCTCCGGTAAAAAGACCGTAGCCATAGCAGACATGGCAGACATCCTCCTCGGTTCCGCCTGCCGCAACAATGGCGCGGGCACAGCAGTCCTCCCACAGGTCAATATCGTGCTGGGTGTAGAATGCCACCACCCTGCGTCCGGTGGTGCCTGACGTGGACTGGATGCGGACACAGTCCTTGAGCGGCTTTGCAAGCAGGCCGTAAGGATAGGCATCCCGCAGATCATCCTTTGACAAAAATGGGAGCTTGTGCAGATCATCCACACTCCGGATATCCTCCGGCGTGAGTCCCTTCTCCTCCATTTTCGCGCGGTAGTAGGGCACATTGTCCCACACATGGCGCACCTGCTTGACCAGGCGCTCATTTTGCCATGCGAGAATCTGCTCGTAATCCGCAGTCTCAATTTCTTTTTGATAGTACCGTTCCATAAAACTTTTCCCCCTCTTTTTCTATGTATTCCAACCAAGCTCAAAGGCTTTCCTGTTCATCTCCAAAAACTTGGGCGGCACGCTCTGCTCAATCGCCTCCATCCACTCCTCCTGTGTAAAGTCAAAGTATTTGGCAAGCCTGCCCATGAGTACCAGATTCACGGCCTTGCTGCTGCCCGCTTCCTCTGCAAGGGCCAGCGCATCCAGCGCATCCACATTGCAGCCCTTCTTTTCCAGCTTGTCTTTTAGATTTTGGGGATACTCCGCCGTGCCCGCAACCACCGGCATGGGATTAATCTGCTGGCTGTTGACAATAATTCTGCCGTCCGGCTTTAAATATTCCGTGTAGCGGGCCGCCTCCAGAAGCTCGAAGGAGAGCACGCAGTCCGCCTGTCCCTTATCGATAATGGGAGAACAAACCCGGTCTCCCCAGCGGACATATGTGACAACGCTTCCTCCCCGCTGGCTCATACCATGCACTTCGCTGACCTTCACATCATATCCCCTGCCAAGGAGGAGACGTCCCAGAAGCTTGCTGGCCAGCAGGGTGCCCTGACCGCCAACCCCCACGATCATGATATTTTTCGTTTCCATAGTTTATCTTCCTTTTCTATTTGTTTGATCCCAACGCATCGAACTTGCAGAGCTGCTCGCAGACACCGCATCCCACGCAGAGCGTTGTGTCAATTTTTGCCTTTCCCTCCACCATGCTGATGGCAGGACAGCCAATGCTCATGCATGCCTTGCAGCCCTTACATTTCTCCGAATCGGAGCTGATCGGTCCCGGATGCTTGACATACTTTAACAGTGCGCACGGACGGCGGGAAATGATAACCGAGGGCTCGTTCGCCGCAAGCTCCTCCCGGATTACCGTCTGGCAGGCTTCCAGATCATAGGGATCCACCACCTTTACCCGCTTGATTCCTACCGCATGGCACAGGCTCTCCAGATCAATCTTCGTGCAGGGATCCCCTTTCAGGTTGTAGCCGGTGGTCGGATTCTGCTGATGTCCCGTCATACCTGTGATGGAGTTATCCAGGATAATCACGGTGGCGTTGGATTCGTTGTAAGCAATGTTGATCAGCCCTGTGACACCGGAATGAATAAATGTGGAATCACCGATGACCGCCACGGTGTTCCCCGCATGCTCTTCACCCCCCGCCTTGACAAAGCCGTGAAGTCCCGAGACAGAGGCTCCCATACATATGGTGGTGTCAATGGCGCCAAGGGGCGCTACGGCTCCCAGCGTATAGCACCCGATATCTCCAAGCACTGTCAGCTTTAGCTTTTTCAGGACATAAAAGATGCCGCGGTGCGGACAGCCTGCACACATGACCGGAGGCCGCGCGGGAATGGTTTCATCCAGCATGGCTCCTGTCTGTACCGCCGCTCCCAGCGCCTCCTTTACGGAGTTCTGGCTCAGCTCCCCGACATTGGAAAACAGATCCTTTCCGGACACCGAAAGCCCCAGGGTTCTGCAGTGCGTTTCAATAAAGCCGTCCAGCTCCTCAACCACCACAAGCTTCTGAACCGAAGCGGCGAAATCTTTGATTTTCTGTTCCGGCATGGGCCAGATCATGCCGAGCTTCAGGACGGGGTATGTATCCCCAAACGCCTCCTTCACATATTGGTAGCAGGTGGATGAAGTGATGATACCGCAGGAGGAATCCTGCCCCGGCTCCAGCCGGTTGATATCCGCCGTCTCCGCCCAGTCCCTGAGCGCCCTGGTGCGCGCCTCCACCATCGGGTGGCGGGTTTTTGCATTCCCCGGCATCATAATATACTTTGCCGGATTCTTTTCATAAGTTTTCTGCGCCGGGACGCTCCTCTCCCCGGTCTCCACCACACTCTGGGAGTGGCTGACCCGGGTACACATCTTAATGAGCACTGCCGTGTCGTATTTCTCGGAAAGCTCATAGGCAAGCTTCGCAAAGGCAAGCGCCTCCGCGGAATCGGAGGGCTCCAGCATGGGGATCTTTGCCGCCTGCGCGTAATGCCGGGAGTCCTGCTCATTCTGGGAGCTGTGCATTCCCGCATCATCGGCGACGCCGATCAGAAGGCCCGCGTTCACTCCGGTGTAGGAGATGGTAAACAGCGGATCCGCTGCCACATTCAGCCCCACATGCTTCATGCCGCAGAAGCTCCGCTTTCCCG
>JAFLRQ010000137.1 GCA_022511395.1 Agathobacter sp.
CGGCATAGTTCAGCTGGAGCTGAATGAAATCCATCTCAGGATGATCGGTGAGCAGTTGATCCAGAAGGTCTGGTCCGGCGTGATAGGAAAAGCCGATGTGCTTGAGAAAGCCCTTTGCCTTCTGCTCCTGCACAAAATCCCACAGGTGGTATTCGTCATATTTCGTCCAATTCCCCGGCTGGAGGCCGTGGAGCAGATAATAGTCAAAATAGCCGGCCCCGGTGCGCTCCAGGCTGGTATAGAACTGCTGCTTCGCGCTGTCCTCGTCATGGCTCTGCATCCATGCGTTCAGCTTGGTACACAAGGTATAACGGTCTCTCGGATAACGGTCTACCAGAGCTTTTCTCGCCGCTTCTTCCGACAGGCCGTTGTCGTAGACATAGGCCGTATCAAAATACGTCCCGCCCGCCGCGAGGAACCGGTCTACCATTTCGCAGGTCTGCGGGATGTCGATACTGCCGTCCGCGTTCTTCGGCAGACGCATCAGCCCAAAGCCGAGCTTGAACACATCTTTCCCCAAGTAGTCTGACATAAAATAAACCCTCCAATGTTATCGAATAAAGTGTGTCGGCTGCCATTCTTCTTTTTCCGGCAGTCCATATTTCTCTTTCGCAAGCGCGATACCTTTCATTAAGAAAACCATGTTCCGCGCCAGCGTCCGCATGGTCTGGAGTCCTTCCAGATCCTGCTCGGCCTGCCCCGCTTCCCTTCCATGCACACTGTTCCAATACTGGCTGGACGCGACCGGCATATTGTTCATCATAAAATACTTGTTCAACTCATCAAAGGTAGACGAGCATCCTCCGCGCCTTGCGACGACAACACTTGCCCCTACTTTCATGGTCTTGTCAAAATGCGTGCTGTAGAACAACCGGTCAAGGCAGGCGATCAGGGTCGCGTTTGCCGAAGCGTAATATACCGGAGAGGCGATCACAAGCCCGTCCGCCGCCTCAAACTTCGGCGCCAGTTCGTTGACAATGTCGTCGAAAACACATTTCCCTTTGGAAAAGCACGATCCGCAGGCAACACAGCCTCTGATGTCCTTGTTTCCCATCTGTATGACTTCCGGTTCAACACCTTCCGCTTCAAAAACCTTTACCATCTCATTCAGGGCGATGGCGGTATTTCCGTTCAGCCTCGGACTGCCATTCAAAATTAACACTTTCACTGCTTGATACCTCCAAAATTATCATAATGTATTTTTGCTGATAAGTTTTCTCTCGGCTCATTCGGCTTTTTCGGCATACCCAGGGAAACGGCGTTCAGGATGCCGTAATGGGAAGGGATGCCCAGAAGGTCCCGGATATCATCTTCCGCCATGTTTGTATGCCCCCGCCGGCCTTTCATGTGAATCCAGCAGGCCGCCACTCCGCAATACTCGGCTGCGAGAAGAAGATAGGTGGATGCTACCGCCGCATCCTCTACCCACAGCTCCAGGTTTCTTTTGTCAATGATTGGCACAATGGCGGCGTCTCCATAGGCCAGCGGCCCCGCTCCCATCTGTTTGCATCTGGCAAGTTCCCTCATGGTCTCCCTGTCCCTGATGACAATAAACTCCACAGGATGGCCGCCCCAGGAGGATGGCGCGTAGGCGGCAAGAGAGAGAATCTCGTTGATTGTCTCATCCGGGATGTGCGCTTCGCTGAAGCATCGGACGGAGCGCCTGTTTTTTACGATTTCAGGAAATGGGTCTTTCATTACGCACCTCAGTCTATAGATTTCCTCTTGCGTTTCTTTTCGTATAGATTATAATGGAAAACGACCTGCATGGGAAATGAATTTTTTGACATGAGGTGATAGCTAAATGGCTATGAGCATCAATAACTTGAAAATTTTCATCAACGTGGCGGATGCGGAAAGTATCACGCGGGCCGCGGAGGCGCTGCACATCACCCAGCCCTCGGTCAGCAAAGCCGTCAAGAATCTGGAAGACGAGCTGGGCGTGGCGCTTTTTTTCAGAGATAAGCGGAACGGGCTTGCGCTGACAGGTACCGGTGAGCGTATCCTCGGCTTCGCAAGACAGCTGATGCTGATGGAAGAGAGAATATACCAGACGGCATACATGGCAAGAAATATGCTGGAAGGTACGCTCAAAATTGCGACTTTACCATACGGTTCCATATTCTTTTTGGTAAAAGCATTTTCAAGATTTCAGGAGAGGTACCCACAGGTCAATGTTGAAATCACAGAGAGACCCACCTCGGAAGTAAATCGGATGGTCTCGGAACATGCTGTGGAATTTGGAATTTCAGTCATTCCTGTTGCTGATTTTGAATATGAGCTTTTGAAAAAAGACCGCATCGTAGCCATATCGGGAAATCCGCTGGATTTGGAGTGTGTGGATTTGTCGAAGCTAAAGCAAAAGTTTTATGTCAGCCAATCGGCATGGGAATCCATATTGCCTGTGCTGGAACAGAATCATATCAAGAATTATGGGCGCTTTAAGGTTGTAAGCATCCAGACAGTCCGCGCGATTGCTGAAGCAGGGATTGGCATTGGTTTACAGGCGGAGTCTATTCTTCCGGAGAATACAACAGCATATTTCAAATATCCGATTAAGCCACAGGTCAATACCGATTTTGTACTGATCGCAAACAAATTTGACGATCTTTCCCCGGCGGCAAAGGCGTTTATTAAAACAATTCATGAAATCATGCAGGATCTGGAGGGTCAGAGCAGATCGTCAAAATTGTAAACGAACTAAAAATGGCGAGAAGCAATTTTAATGTTCTCGCATATGCAATCAACTATTTCGATTGCTAATTAAGTATTTCAATTTGATTTTGCAGAACATCTGCTATATACTTTGAAATACAGAATCGATCCTGTATTTCACCAAAATTGACGGAATTGAGGTAATTTATTATGACACTCATTGAAGAACTGGAAGCCCGCCAGCAGCTCAAGGCATTGGTAGACAACTATGCCATCGAATCGGACAAGGACAATCAGGACTATTATGTAAATGTGTTTACGCAAGACTGCCATGTCCGTGTATACTTCGACAATGTTCTTGGTATGGATCTGACCAACGTGACGGACCTGATTGCAGCATATAAGAACTTTGGCGCGGCAAAGGCCGCTGTCCACATGAACGGCCAACAGGTCGTTGAGTTCCAGGACGATACGCACGCCACTGGCGTTTGCTACGCGCTTGCTCACCTGGTGAATGAAGTGGATGGCGTTGACAAAATCACGGTCCACGGCATTCGCTACTTCGACAAGTATGTGAAGCAGGACGGACGTTGGCTGATTGCTGAGCGGGAACAGTATTTTGTGTTCTCCGACACCAGAGCTATCGGAAAATAACCCCCCTGCAAGCTCCTCTGAAATGTATGTTCAGAGGAGCTTGCATAAAGCAAATGTTAATTATGCCGGACTGTAATGTTCCAGCAGCAGTTTCACAAAATCGCGCACGGCTTTTCGCGCGTCATCCTTGTGCGTACACAACACACAGGAAATCGTTTCCTC
>JAFLRQ010000138.1 GCA_022511395.1 Agathobacter sp.
TCATTTCACCAGCAGCTTCTTGTAGGTAAGCTCAATGAAAAACGCCCCAAGCGGCGCTGTGATCAGAATCGCCATAACCGCAATGGTCAAAACGACATTGCCGCAGTCCAGCCCCATGGCAAGCGGCACGCCCCCGATGGCTGCCTGGACAGTGGCCTTCGGGATATAGGCAAGCATGCAAAACAGCCGTTCCTTGACTGACAATTCAGTGTGGAGCAGGCACAAAAGCACGCCAAGCATTCGAAAACAGAGGACACCAAATATGAGAAGGATTGCAGAGACAGCCGCATCTGTCACATAGTTGAGATCGACCGTCGCCCCAACCAATACAAACAGAAGGATCTCCGCGCACACCCATAATCGATTGAATTTTTGCGACAGGCGCTGGGAAACCTCCCTGCGGTATTTCTGCATGGCAATGCCCATAAACATAATCGCAATCAGCGCTGAAAATGTAATCGCCGCTGTCATGTGGTCCTCGATGGTGACAAGCACAAACGATATGCTCAGGATAATCATTACCTTGACCGTATCCCGGATGTGTACCTTTTCAAAATATTTCGCCAACAAAAAGCCTGCCGCGAGGCCGACTGCAATCCCCAGACCTATGGAAACCGGAATATTCACAAAGCTGATTGCGGAAATCTGCTTCCCCTGTGCCAATCCTGTAAATGCCGTAAAAAGCACAATGACAAACACATCATCGACCGATGCCCCGGCCAATATTAACTGCGGAATACTCTTGCCTGTCCCATATCCCTCATCGATAAGCTTTATCATCTTTGGCACAATCACTGCCGGGGAAACCGCGGCGACAACTGACCCTATGACAGCCGCCTCAAGTATGGACACCTGAAACAACACAGGGGCTAAGAGAACCATTCCCATGATTTCAAAAACCGCCGGGACAAAGCACATAAGCACCGCGGGTCTTCCGACCTTTTTCAGGTCCTGCAAATCCAGAGTGAGTCCGGCCCTTGTCAGTATGATAATTAAGGCAATTTTTCTGAGATCCGCCGAAATGTTAAGGATAGACGCATCAATCAGATTCAGCACATAGGGACCGAGAATCACACCGGTGAGCATCATGCCAAGCAGACTGGGCAATCTCAGCCTTTGGCATATCCAGCCCAAAAACATTCCCATAAGCAGCATGTAAGCAATACTGATCAACATAAGAATTCCTCTGATAATTTTCTAATAAATCCACGGCGTGTCCCACTGATACTCCTCCATGATGACATGTCCGTCCCGAAACGCAACGCCGTCCGCTTCCAATAAAGCAATCTGTTCGTTTTCCCCGCCAAATGCGAAGGCGCGCGACACTCCGCCGTCCTTTGTCACCACCCGGTAACAGGGAATGCCGTCAGGGTCGGGATTTACATGCAGGGCATAGCCGACGACACGCGCCCACCGCCTGTTTCCCGCAAGCGCCGCCACCTGTCCGTAGGTTGCCACCTTGCCGCGCGGGATCTGCCGCACCACATCGTAGATCAATTCAAATGTATTTTTATTTTGTTCCATGGTCTCCTCCATGCAGTGCCGCAAGCACCCGGGCAAGCTCCTCCATTGCAAGCTGTCCCGGCGCGCTCGCCTTTGCCCCTGCCCCGAAGGTCACACAGGAGCCGGTGAACTCTCCCGCCACTCTGGACAGCATCCCCATCTGCCCCATTGACATTGTGATGAGGGGTCGATTGGGATGCTCCTCGTGAAAGGCATAGGTCTCCTCCATGAGGTCAAACACATCCTGCATCCGCCGCGGCATCAGCGCAAGCTTCACCACATCCGCCGCGCCCGCCTGCATCTCTTCGAGCAGGGAACGAATCTCTGCGCGCGCCGGCGTCTCCTGAAAATTGTGATGCGAAGCAATCACATGTGCGCCCATCTTTTTCAGCTTAATGATTTCCTGCTCCGCATGCTTTCCCTCAAAATACTCCACGTCGATAAAATCCGCGGCCCCGCTCTCTGCCGCCGCCTCATGAAGGATTTGCAGCGTCTCTCCGGGAAGCTCCAAAAGGCCGCCCTGCGCCTTGGTTCGAATGGTAAAGACAAGAATCGTATCCTTCACCAGCGGCTTTAGCTCCGCAAGCACATTCTGCACCGCATCAGGCTCCTTTGCCCGCGCAAAAGCGTCAGCCCTCCACTCGATCATGTCCGCCTTCGCCGCAAGCAGCCGCTTTGTCTCCGCAAGAATCTCCGCCTTTTCTTCCGCCATCACCGGCACACATATCAGCGGTTTGCCCGCCCCCAGCACTCTTCCCTTTACCGATAACTGTTGCTCCATGTTCCTCATCTCCCGCCGTTATACCAACTTTTTATGTTTTTTCCGTAAAAGTTCTCTCCTCCTGCAGCGGCACAGACCTCGCGTCCATATTCTCGATCCAGATATAGGTCCTGCCCTCCAGAAAGAGGATCAGTTCATCGATCTTCTCCTCCGGCCCCTGCACCTCCATCTCCACCGAGCCGTCGCCAAGATTGCGCACCCAGCCCGTGAGGCCGAGCTGGCGCGCCTTGTTGACTGAATAATAGCGGAATCCCACTCCCTGTACCCGCCCGTAAAAAAAGATATGCTTTCTTATCATGCCAACCCCTGCTCCCTGCGACAAAACTCTCTTGCCGACACTCTAGTCATCACAGGAATCCGGCAGATGGACAATCGTCATGTCGTGCCCGGTCGCGGGGATAAATTTCTCCACCAGATCCCTCGTTGCAAACTTGATACTGGAGGTGTTAATGCAGGGGTGGCACGCAATCTCCTCCCCGCGCAGCACCTCCTCGTCCACGCAGAGCCTCACCCGTTTCTCCCTGTCGTTCATCAGCCCCATGACGCTGACCGAGCCCGGCGTGATATCCAGAAACTCCTCCATATACCGCTCCGGCGCAAACGAGAGGCGCGACACGCCGATCTGGGAGGAAAAATCCTTCGTCTTAAACCGCTTCTCCCCCGACAGCATCAGCAGGTAAAACTGCGTCTCCTGACGATTGCACAGAAACAGATTTTTGCAGATGGTCGCCTGCAGCGCCCTGTCGATCTCCTGGCAGGCCTCCATGGTCATCGCCACCGCATGATCCACCCGCTTATAGCGGATTCCCAGCCCATCCAGAAAATCGTAGGTGCGTATTTCCTTTTCGAGGCGCCCGCTCTCGTCCTCCGGACGCCCGTCCATTAATTCCAACATATACTGTGCTCCCTTTCTCAAATTCCGTAAGCTCAACGTTAAGCATACCACATTGCGCCGGAATTTTGTAGTAAAATTTCTCAT
>JAFLRQ010000139.1 GCA_022511395.1 Agathobacter sp.
TGGAACAGATCATCGCGAAAGAACGTCCGGATGCGCTGCTGCCGAATCTGGGCGGGCAGTCAGGGCTGAATCTCTGTGCGGAGCTGGCGAGCGCCGGAATCCTGGACAAATATCAGGTCAAGGTGATTGGTGTGCAGGTGGACGCCATCGAGCGGGGCGAGGATCGGATCGAGTTCAAGAAGGCGATGAATGCGCTGGGAATTGAGATGGCGCGCAGCGAGGTGGCCTACAGTGTGGATGAAGCGCTGCAAATTGCGGACCGGCTCGGATATCCGGTTGTGCTGCGCCCGGCCTACACCATGGGCGGCGCAGGCGGCGGCCTTGTGTACAACAAAGAGGAATTAAAAACAGTCTGTGCCAGAGGACTGCAGGCCAGTCTGGTGGGACAGGTGCTTGTGGAGGAGTCCATCCTTGGCTGGGAAGAGCTGGAGCTGGAGGTGGTGCGCGACGCGGAAAACAACCTGATTACCGTGTGCTTTATCGAGAATATTGACCCCATGGGCGTGCATACGGGAGATTCGTTCTGTGCCGCTCCCATGCTGACTATTTCCAAGGAGCTGCAAATGCGGCTGCAGGAGCAGGCCTACCGAATCGTTGAGTCGGTGCAGGTCATCGGAGGAACCAACGTGCAGTTTGCCCACGACCCGGTGAGCGACCGCATCATCGTTATCGAGATCAACCCGAGAACCTCGCGCTCCTCGGCGCTTGCCTCCAAGGCAACCGGGTTCCCGATCGCGCTGGTGAGCGCCATGCTGGCCTGCGGGCTGACCTTGAAGGACATTCCCTGCGGAAAGTACGGCACGCTGGACAAATATGTGCCGGACGGAGATTATGTGGTGATCAAGTTTGCGCGCTGGGCGTTTGAGAAGTTCAAGGGCGTGGAGGACAAGCTGGGAACCCAGATGCGCGCCGTCGGCGAGGTCATGAGCATCGGCAAGAACTACAAGGAGGCGTTCCAGAAGGCGATCCGCAGTCTGGAGACTGGCCGTTACGGTCTGGGACAGATTGCAAAGCATCAGGAGAAGACGAAGGAACAGCTTCTTCAGATGCTGGCAAATCCTTCCAGCGAGAGACATTTTATCATGTATGAGGCTCTGCGCAAGGGAGCGGCCGTGGAAGAGCTCCATGAGATCACCCATGTGAAGAGCTGGTTTATCGAGCAGATGAAGGAGCTGGTGGAAGAGGAGGAAAAACTGCTTGCGTGCAAGGGCAGCCTGCCTTCGGATGAAATGCTGATTTCTGCCAAAAAGGACGGTTTTTCTGACAAATACTTAAGTCTGCTGCTGGAGATTCCGGAGATGCAGATTCGTGAGCATCGCATTGCCCTCGGTGTCGAGGAGGCATGGGAGGGCGTCCATGTCAGCGGCACGGAGGACAGCGCCTACTATTACTCCACCTACAATGCGGAGGATAAAAACCCGGTGAATACGGACAAGCCGAAGGTGATGATTTTAGGCGGAGGCCCCAACCGTATCGGCCAGGGCATCGAGTTTGACTACTGCTGTGTCCATGCGGCGCTTGCCCTGAAAAATCTGGGCTTTGAAACCATTATTGTCAACTGCAATCCCGAGACTGTGTCAACGGATTACGATACCTCCGACAAGCTCTATTTTGAGCCGCTGACTCTGGAGGATGTGCTGAGCATCTACAAGAAGGAGCAGCCGGTGGGCGTCATCGCGCAGTTTGGCGGACAGACTCCGCTGAATCTGGCGGCAGAGCTGGAAAAGAACGGCGTGCGCATCCTTGGCACATCGCCCTCTGTCATTGACCTTGCGGAGGATCGGGATCAGTTCCGTGCCATGATGGACAAGCTGGGCATCCCCATGCCGGAGTCAGGCATGGCATCCACGGTTGAGGAGGCGCTGGAGGCCGCCCACAGAATCGGTTATCCGGTGATGGTGCGCCCCTCCTATGTACTCGGAGGTCGGGGCATGGAAGTGGTGTACGACGACGAGAATCTTGTGGGCTATATGCAGGCCGCGGTCGGCGTGACCCCGGATCGGCCGATCCTCATCGACCGTTTCTTAAACCATGCCACCGAGTGCGAGGCTGACGCGATCAGCGACGGCACGCACGCATTTGTGCCGGCGGTCATGGAGCATATTGAGCTGGCTGGCGTGCATTCCGGCGATTCCGCCTGCATCATTCCCTCGCGCCATATCTCTGAGGAAAATGTGGCGATCATCAAGGAGTACACCAGAAAGATCGCGGAGGAGATGCATGTCAAGGGGCTGATGAATATGCAGTACGCCATTGAAAATGACCGGGTTTACGTGCTGGAGGCCAATCCCAGGGCGTCCCGCACCGTGCCGCTTGTATCCAAGGTGTGCAACATCCGCATGGTGCCGCTGGCAACAGAGATTATCACAGCGGATATCACAGGGAAAAACTCTCCGGTTCCTGCCTTAAAAGAGCAGAATATCCCCTACTACGGGGTCAAGGAAGCGGTGTTCCCCTTCAATATGTTCCAGGAGGTAGACCCGATTCTCGGACCTGAGATGCGCTCTACAGGCGAGGTGCTGGGGCTGGCATCCTCCGTGGGTGAGGCGTTTTTCAAGGCTCAGGAGGCCACGCAGACCAAGCTGCCCCTCAGCGGTACGGTTCTGATCAGTGTCAACCGCAAAGACCGCGAGGAGGTGGTTGAGGTGGCGCGGGTCTTCCATGAAGCCGGATTCCGTATTCTGGCCACCGGAAATACCTGCAAATTGATACAGGAGGCGAAAATTCCGGTTGAGCTGGTGAAGAAGCTCTATGAAGGCCGTCCAAATATTCTGGATATGATTACCAACGGGCAGATTGATTTGATTGTGAACTCTCCGGTTGGAGCAGACAGCGTACACGATGACAGTTACCTTCGGAAGGCGGCAATCAAGGGGAAAATCCCTTACATGACGACCATTGCGGCGGCTCGGGCCACGGCGGAAGGAATCCTCTACGTGCAGAAACACGGAAACGGGGAGGGACATTCTCTGCAGAGCCTGCACGCTCAAATCAGCGATAAATAACAGGTGGGGAACATGCCGGAGATTTTTGATCTGGTTCGCATTATAGAGCCGCTGCAGCAGTGGTTTATGGGGCACGCCAGAGTGTTGCCGTGGCGGGAGGAGCCCACGGCATACCGGGTGTGGATTTCGGAGATCATGCTGCAGCAGACGCGGGTGGAGGCGGTAAAGCCGTACTTTGAGCG
>JAFLRQ010000014.1 GCA_022511395.1 Agathobacter sp.
GAATTCCCTTTAGCATCTGCTTTGTCATTTTGCTAAAGAAGCTTTCAATCATGTTAAGCCACGAAGCATGCGTTGGAGTAAATACAAATGTAAAACGACCTTCTGGTAGCGTCGCAAGAAACTGGCGTGTTTCCTTTGAGGTATGGGCTGAATGGTTGTCCAGTATCAAACGTATGATATCACTCTCCGGATATTTTGCATCAAGAATCCTCAGAAACCCGATAAAATCAGAACTTTTGCACGCCTGGCTGACCATCGGGATTGACTCGCTTCATTCTCCTCAGCTTCACTAAGTCCTTAACTGTCTCTAAACCCTATAATTCTCCGTGCTCTCTGCGAATATTGTCCGTTATTGTTATAAATAGATTAATACACATTGTAAATGAATGCAATCACTTTTCTATTCATCTTTTATAAATTCCATAACATCACATATATTACAATCAAGAATATTACATAAAGTGTTAATAATACTTACTTTTACATTCTCATTTCTTTTTAGCCTTGTAATTTGTGCTGGACTTATGCCATATTCATTTATTAACTTGTATTGAGAAATATTCTTTTGTTGCATGACTTTCCATAGATTATCAAATACGATCATTTTTCTATCCCTCCATTTCGAAATCATGCTTGAATAATAACCGCGAATGATATATACTTGAATTACCGCTAGCGGTTATGAATATCTAAAGAAGATAGAAAGAGAGGTAAAGAAGAAATGAAAAGAAAGATTTTATGCATTTTATTGTCAACTACTATAGTATTTTCCTTTTGTTCATGTGGCAATACCGAACAAAAGGAAGATAACAGCACAGCGGAAACTAGCATTAATCATTATTTTGTTGATGGAAAAAAACTAACAGAAGAAGAGTATAACGCTTATTTAGCACAGCAGGAACAACAGCAAGAAAAAACACCTAACAGAACAGAGGAAAAAACTACAGTAGACGCTACAGAGGATAGCACAAAGGAAATAGAACAAGCGGAATCTATTCTGGAAATAAATATAGGTGATACATTCACTTTATCAGATGGCACAAACGAACTAGAAATAACTTTAACTAGCGTTGATTTACAGCAAGAAGTACACAGCTTAGTAGAAGATACAAATATGTTTTCAAAATACTATGCAGATCAAGACGGCGAAACATATGTTGTTATGAAACTTGATATAAAAAATTTAGGTGGCGCCAACATAACAGATGATGTTTTTGAGGGCTACAATAGCGAAAAAAGAGCATACAATAAAATACTTTTAACTTTTGATGATAAGTATAATTACAGGCTGGTACAACTTGACACAAAAAGTATAGTAATGAGTAAATATTGGAATTTAGCACCTTTAAAGTCACAAGCAGTTTATTTCTTGCAATCTGTACCAGATGAAATAATAGATAAGCCCTTTATAATAACATTCTCACTAGCAAAGGGCGATACAATTTGTAGATATACAAAAAAATAGGTGCAGTTTTAACCCAGATTTCAACCACAAACACAAAAATATTTTAAGACTAAAAAAGCGGAAACCATTGATTTTACTCTTGGTTTCCGCTAAAAGCTTATTCGAACTCATAGAGAGTCACAATATACATATGTTGAATTTGTCAAGTAAAGTGTTACAAAATAATCTTCTTCGGACACTTCTCCGCGCAGACACCGCATCCGGTACACTTGTCCTGATCAATGTACGCGCGGTTGTCAATGACATGAATCGCGTCGGACGGGCAGTTTTTCTCGCAGAGATGGCAGCCGATACATCCCGCCGAGCAGGCGTTCATCACGTCCTTGCCCTTATCCTGCGAGCTGCACTGCACGATGTGCATTGCGCCGTAGGGAACCAGCTCGATCAGATGGTGCGGGCAGACAGCAATACATTTGCCGCAGGCCTTACACTTCTTGTCATCCACCTTTGCAATGCCGTCCACAATGTGAATCGCGTCAAAGGGACAAACCTTCACACAGGAACCAAATCCCATACAGCCGTAGTTGCAGGACTTGGGACCGCCGTTTGGCACGTACTCCATGGCCACGCAGTCCTCAATGCCGGTGTATTTGTAATCCATGTTTGCCTTGTTGCAGTCTCCGGCGCATTTGACAAAGGCGACCTTCTTCACGCCGGCCTCAGCGGCAACACCCATGATCTCCCCGATCTTCTTTGCCACCGGATCACCGCCCACCGGACACTGTCCGACCGGTGCCTCACCCTTCACGATCGCCGCAGCAAGACCCGAACAGCCCGCGTAACCGCAGCCGCCGCAGTTGTTGCCCGGGAGCTCTCCAAGCACTGCCTCCTCTCGGGGATCGACCTCAACCTTGAACTTTTCTCCCGAGATTCCGAGGAAAAATCCGAGAATAATTCCCACGCAGCCCACCACAAGGGCCGCGACGATAATTGCGACAATATTCATAAGTTAATCCTCCTAAATCATTCCCGAGAAGCCCATGAACGCAATGGACATCAGGCAGGCGGTCAGCAGCACGATCGCCGTGCCCTGGAAGGGCTTTGGAATATCATTGTACTCGATCTTCTCACGGATTCCCGCCATCAGCACAATCGCGATGAAGAATCCCACTGCCGTCGCAAAGCCGTAGACCACGCCCTCCAGCAGGTTGTACTCGTAGGTGACACAGTTTAAGGCAACACCCAGCACCGCGCAGTTGGTGGTGATCAGCGGAAGATAAACTCCCAGCGCCTGATACAGCGGAGGCATTTTCTTCTTTAAGAACATCTCCACAAACTGTACCAAAGCGGCGATGACAAGAATGAAAACAATGGTCTGCAGATAGGTCAGATCAATATTGTTTTTCAGCAGGGCCGGATTGGCAAGCACAAATTTGTAAATCACGCCCGTCACAAGGGACGCGACGGTGATTACAAAAATGACCGCTCCGCCCATGCCGGCGGCAGTCTTAGTGTTCTTCGACACGCCGAGGAACGGACAGATGCCTAAGAATTGGCTCAACACTACGTTGTTGACGACCGCAGAGCCGACTGCGATCAATAATAAGGATGTTAATGTACTCATACTTTTCTCCCTCCCTACTTCGCATCCGACTTAGCGGTTTCTTTTTTCGTATCTTCTTTTGTTGCGTCGTCTTTTTTGACGTTATCTTTTCCGGTACAGGTCGCAGCCTGACTGCAGCTTGCACAGTCTCCGGACAGGCAGCCTGCGGGCTCCGCAAGCGGTTTCCCCTTCTCATCCATCTTCTTTCGGATGATGTTCATGCCCGCAACCAAAAAGCCCAGCACCAGAAATGCTCCCGGTGCCATGATGAAAATGGTAATCGGGGTAAAGCCCTCAATTGCAGACAAAACCGGCTGGTCAAAAAGCGTTCCGGCGCCCAGAAGCTCACGGATGAGACCAATGATCGTCAGGCCAATGGTAAATCCAAGTCCCATGCCGACTCCGTCAAACACGGAGATCACCGGCTCATTCTTGGACGCAAAGCTCTCCGCGCGGCCTAAGATAATACAGTTTACCACGATGAGCGGAATGTACACGCCCAGCGACTTTGACAAATCCTGCAAATACGCCTGCATCAGGAGCTGCACCACCGTCACCAGCGACGCCACGATCACAATGTAGGCCGGGATACGCACGCCGTTGGGGATGACCTTGCGGAAACAGGAGATCAGCAGGTTGGCGAAAATGAGTACGACCGTCGTGGACAGTCCCATGCCGAGACCGTTGATCGCCGAGGATGTCACCGCAAGCGTGGGACACATGCCGAGCATCAGTACAAAGGTCGGGTTCTCCTTGATCACGCCATTGTATAATCTCTCTACATATTTATTCATGACTGAGCACCTCCTAACGCATTCTGGAAGTAGTGGATCGCAGCATTGCAGCCGTTTGCCATAGCCTTGGAGGTGATGGTAGAGCCGGTAATCGACTCAATCTCATTGTCAGCGGACGGCTTCTGCTTTACCACTGCAAAGGAATCGACCTTCTTATTCTCAAACTGGCTGTAGAACGCCGCCTCCGCCGCCTTCATTCCAAGTCCCGGAGTCTCTCCGATGTCCGTGATGGAGTACCCGTTCACGGTTCCGTCGTTTTGGATGCCCACGGAGAAGGTGATGCTGCCCTGGCTGCCGTCCTTCGCGGTCACAGTGATGACATAGCCCAGCACACTGCCGTCCCCGGCAAGCGCCTGCTCCACATCGTCAATGGTGTCGCTGAAGCCGGCATCCTTTATCATGGAATTTGCCTCATTTTTGTCATATTCTACGGCCTTGAAATCCGCCGCGTCCGCAAATACGGCCTGAAACGCCGCTTTTCTCGCCGCCTCGCTTGCCGCATCGCGCGCATTTTTGGTAATGCCGTACACCATGCCGAGGATCAGCCCCAGCGCCAGCGTAAAAGCGGTCAGGATCAAAGCGTCATGGACAATTTTCTTATTCATTGCTTCTTCGCCTCCTTTACCTTGACAACGCCGAACGCGCGCGGCACCGTCCACTTTTCAATAATCGGCACAAGCAGGTTGCTCAGGATAATCGCAAAGCTCACGCCCTCCGCGTTCGCGCCGAAACAGCGGAACAGTCCGGTCAAAAGTCCGCAGCAGATTCCGAATACGATCTTGCCCATCGGGGTGATCGGCGAGGTGACATAGTCCGTCGCCATGAAAAATGCTCCGAGCATCAGGCCGCCGCCGCACAGCTGCGCCACCACATAGGTCGTGTCGAAGCGCTCCGCTCCGAAGAGGAACATGAACACCGCAAACGTAATGATGTAGGCTCCCGGAATTTTGAGGTCAATCACGCCGAAGAGGATCAAGAGGATCGCACCGATCAAAACAGCAATCACGGAGGTCTCTCCGATGGTTCCTGCGGTCTTGCCCAAAAGCATATCCATCACATTGACTGCAGAGAGTCCCTCGTTTCGGATCAGCGCCAGCGGAGTCGCGCCGGTATAGGCCTCAACGCCGTTCTTGATGACATTGTAATTTGTCATGTCCGCCGCAAAGGCAATCAGCAGGAAACAGCGCCCGCCCAGCGCCGGGTTCATAAAGTTCTGTCCGAGCCCGCCAAACAGCATCTTGACAATAATGATGGCGAATGCCGCGCCCATAATCGCCTCCCACCAGGGAAGGGAAACCGGAAAGTTCAATGCGAGCAGCAGTCCGGTCACGACTGCGCTCATGTCGCTTATTGTGTTCTTTTTATGTACGATTTTGTCAAAGATCCACTCAAAAGCCACACAGCTTGCGACGGTAATCAGGATCAAAAGTAATGCCCGGATGCCAAAGTTGTAAATGCCGAACAGGCTTGCCGGAAGCAACGCAATGATTACATACAGCATGACCCTGCCGGTCGAATCCTTGGCACGCACATGTGGTGATGATGAAATCTGATAATTTTCACTCACAGCTATACACCTCTCTTTGTATTGGTTTTATTTACTCTTGCGCTTTTCGGCAAGCACTTGTTTCTTCATGGTCTTGACCGCCTGCGCTACATGGCGTCTGGAAGGACAGACATAGGAGCAGCTGCCGCACTCAATGCACTCGAGTCCGCCCCACTGTTCAAACTCCTCCATCCGCCCGGTGGCGCCAAACTTCGCCAGCCTTGACGGAATCAGATTCTCCGGGCAGGCCTCCACGCAGCGCCCGCAGTTGATGCAGGCAATGGGATCTCCCACTTCCGCCACCGCATCCTTGCCGAAGCAGAGGATCGAGGAGGAGGTCTTCGTGGTGGGAATGTCCAAGCTGAACATTGAAAATCCCATCATTGGGCCGCCGGATATGATCTTCTCCGGCTCCACCTTAAAGCCGTTTGCAGCCTCCACGAGCTGCCAGTACGGAGTCCCGATGCTGTAGAGGAAATTGGAGGGATGCACAATTGCGTCGCCGGTCACGGTCGATACGCGCTTCATGACCGGAATTCCCTTCTTTACCGCATAGTAGACGGAGATGATCGTCTCCACATTGTCCACAATACATCCCGCGTCCGCCGGCAGCATCTTGGAGTTGATTGCCCTCCCTGTCACGGCATAGATGAGCTGGCGCTCACCGCCCTGCGGGTACTTTGTCATGAGCTCGCACACCTCCATGCGCGGCTCATCCTTTGTGAGCTCCTTCAGCTTTTCGATGCAGTCCGGCTTGTTGTTCTCTATGCCGAAAACACCCTTTGCATTCTTGAAAAGCTGAAGAATGATCTTCATTCCTTCCACCAGTTCATTCGCATTTTCTTTCATTCTGCGGTAATCCGCCGTGAGGTACGGCTCGCACTCCGCGCAGTTGGCGATGATATATTCAATCTTATCCGGCTCCTTCGGAGAGAGCTTGACATGTGTCGGGAATCCGGCTCCGCCCAGACCGACCACGCCGGCCTCACTGACCCGCTTGATAATCTCATCCCTTGAGAGTTTTGTCACATCATCCACCGCCTGATACTCCACCTCGGTAAACTCATCGTCACTCTCAATGACGATGGACTGCACCATATCGCCCACTGCAACTCGGCGCGGCTCGATCTTGGTGACCGTCCCGGATACAGAGGAGTAGATCGGAGAAGATACGAAACCGCCGGCCTCTGCAATCTTCTGGCCCTTTTTTACCTTGTCGCCCACGGCGACAATCGGGTTCGCCGGCGCGCCGATGTGCTGCGACATCGGGAAAACCAGTTCTCCCTTGGGTAACACTTCTTCGATTGGCGAATCCTTGGCAAGTTCCTTGCCCTCGTAAGGATGCACGCCGCCTTTAAATGTTTTCAAACCCATCCTTGTGCCCTCTTTCTTGAAAATTTTGGATAAAAAAGATACTTTTTATCCAATTTATAATCTGATTATAGCACTTTCTAACTATAAGTGAACTCAAATTTACAGAAACCCTTGTATTTTTTTCAGTACGATCTGTGCCGATGTGCCCGATTCCCGTGACGAACGGGCAAAAATGTGGTAGAATGCAGTTGTCGATAACACAGAGATAAGGAGAAATCATGAAGCATACACACAGGGAAGAACTCTATATCCGCCAGGATCCTCTCGCGGATCATCTTTTCGACAACCGGTCCGTCTTTTTCGACATTGAGACCACCGGCTTTTCTCCAACCAACACAAGCCTTTATCTGATCGGATGCGCCTCAAAACAGGATCAGCACATCTGTGTCGATCAGTTTTTCGCGGAGAATCCTTCGGAGGAAATCGAAGTGCTCTCGGCGTTTTTAGAGTTTTTGAAGGGCTTCGACACCCTGATCTCCTTCAACGGCATAGGCTTTGACATCCCTTACCTCAAGGCGAAGTGCGACCAGTACCATCTGCCGGAGATCTTTCAGCAATACCAGTATCTGGATATTTTCAAATCGGTCTGCAACCTGAAGTTTCTCTTAAAGCTGCCAAACTACAAGCAGAAGACGATTGAGGGCTTTTTGAAGCTCTCCCGCGACGACGAAGCGTCCGGCGGGGAGCTCATCAATGTCTACCACGATTACGTCAAAAAGCCGACCGAGGAGGCCTTTCGCATTCTCCACCTCCACAATTACGAGGATGTGCTGCACATGCCCCAGCTGCTCCCTGTGCTCTCTTACTTAGAGATTTTCAACGGAGCCTACTCCATCCGTTCCACCTGTGTGGAGGCGTACCGCAGCTACGACGGCACGAGCGGGAACGAGCTGCTCATCACTCTGACAAACGATTACCCTGTGCCCAAGCGTGTCTCTTACAAATACAAGGACTTCGCTCTCTCGATCAGCAAGACGCAGACCACAATCCGCATTCCGGTCTACGAGGGGGAGCTGAAATATTTCTACCCGAACCACAAGGACTATTACTACCTCCCAAGGGAGGATATGGCGGTTCACAAGAGCGTCTCCTCATACGTGGACAAGGAGTACCGGGAAACTGCGCGTCCCGCCAACTGCTATAACCGGAGGCAGGGCTCCTATCTCCCTCAGTGCGCAAGCATCATGCAGCCGGAGTTTCGAAAGGAATACAAGGACAAGATCAGCTACTTTGAGCTGACCGAGGATTTCCGCTCCTCCGACATCATGCTCCGCAGGTATGTCGATCACATTCTGAAATTCATGTACAAAGCGCACTAACTTCCCTTTGCGCCCCTGTGCAAAAAAAGGCCGGCGGATTACCGCCGGTCTTTTATGTATCTGCCTACAAAACCTTCTCAAAATAAAAGCTGCTCAACCGTGTGAAACCGATCTCCTTGTAGCTCGAGATCTGCTCCGTGCTTCCGATGAAAAGAACCCCGTGATTCGTGAGCGAATCGTAGAAATTCTTATAGATCGTAGCCTTTGCATCCTCGGTGAAATAAATCACCACATTCCTGCAAAGAATGAGGTCATAATCCTTCAAAAAGGGATCCTTGAGCAGATTGTGCTCCCGGAAGGTCACACACCGCTTGATGTCATCCGAGATCTGGTACGACTCTCCGATCTTTGTAAAATGCTTTTTCTTCAGATCCGCCGGAACACCCGCAATGCTCTTCTCGTTGTACAGGCCGACCTTCGCCTTTTCAATCACCTGCTTGTCAATATCCGTGGCCATCACCTGAATGCTGGAGAGCGGCAGATGCCGCGAAAACGCCATCACAAGCGAATAGGGTTCATCCCCGGTAGAGCAGGCGGCGCTCCAGATCTTGATCCGGTTCCCGTGATCCTTGATCAGTTTCGGGATCACAGTCTCCTCCATCAGCTTCCACTGATCAGGATTCCGGTAAAACTCGGAGACGTTGATGGTCAGAAAGTTGATAAACTCCTCAAATTTTTTCGGTTCCTGCTTTAAAAGCCGTGTGTACTCCTCGTAGTTTGTACAGCCGTTCTTTGTTGCGAGGGAGTCAATCCTCCGCCGCATCTGATTTTCCTTATAGAAATTCAAATCGATCTTTGTCATCTGCAGTACGTCTTTTTTGAACTGCTCATAACGATCAAACATTCTCAGCAACCTCTTCCTTTTCGTCCTCAGCTACAGGCGCAGTCAGCGCCTTAATGCTCAAGCTTATTTTCTTGTCATCCTCATTGAAATCTACAATCTTAGCCTCGACCTCCTGCCCGATTTTCAAGACATCAGAGGGTTTCTCCACATGGTCATGGGAGATCTGGGACACATGCAGAAGGGCATCCACGCCCGGCGCAAGCTCAATGAACGCGCCGAAATCTGTCATGCGGGCAACCTTTCCGGACACGACATTGCCGATTGCGTACTTCTCATTGGCTCCGTTCCACGGGTTCTCGTTCTCAAACTTGCGGCTCAGCGCAATCTTGGTCTCCGTAATATTCTTGATGAACACGCGCACAGTCTGTCCAACGGTGAAAACCTTCTTCGGATTTTCCACCCTGCCCCAGGACATCTCTGAGATGTGAAGCAGGCCGTCCACCCCGCCGAGATCGATAAACGCGCCGAACTCCGTCACGTTCTTGACTGTTCCTTCCACAACATCGCCCACATGGATCTTTTCGAACAACTCTTTCTGCAGTTCTGCCTTCTTCGCAGTCAAAAGCACCTTGCGGTTGCCGATAATCCTTCTCTTCTTCGGATCAAACTCGGAGATGACGAACTCAATCTCCTGATCCTTGAACTTGTTCAGATCCTTCTCATATACATCCGACACCAAGCTCGCCGGGATGAAAATTCTTGTTTCATCCACGATCACGCAGACTCCGCCCTGCAGTACCTGAACCACCTTCGCAGTCAGCACCTCATTGTTGGCGTGAGCCTCCTCAAGCCTCTTGCTGCCCTTCTCGGCCGCCAGTCTCTTGTGGGAAAGGAGAACCTGATCCTCGCCGTCGTTGACCTTGATGACCTTTGCCTCAAGGGTATCGCCCGGCTTCACCATGGTAGTCAGATCAACGTTTGGTTCATTCGTGTATTCGCTGCGCGTGATGATTCCGTCGGACTTGTAGCCGATATTTAAGATGATTTCATCAGGTTTCACATCAATAACGGTGCCTTCTACCACTTCTCCATTCCTTATAGTTTTTAAAGATTCCTCCAGCATTTGTTCAAAGCTCATTTCTGACATTCTTTGAAACCTCCTCAATGATATTATTTGGGGTGGATGCCCCTGCGGTAATACCTACGCTATTGACGTACTCCAGTTTCTGATAATCCATCTCACTGCTCGTTTGTATAAAGTAAGTATTTTCACATTCCTCTTTACATATTTCAAATAACTTCTGCGTGTTGGAGCTGTGTCTGTCTCCGATCACAATCATCGCCTCGGAGCGGCCTGCAATCCTGCGTGCTTCTGCCTGCCGTTCCCCGGTCGCATTGCAGATGGTATTTAAAACAATTATATCATACCCTTTTTTCTCTATAATTTCAACTAATTCTTGAAATTTCTTGTAGTTAAATGTCGTTTGCGCCAGCAGGCAGACCTTTCCGGAGCGCAAATCGGGCAGACAGGCGATATCCTCAGCGCTTTGTATGGTATAAACCTCCCCCTGCGTCCAGCCGATGATGCCCTGCACCTCCGGGTGTTTTGGGTTTCCTGCGATCAGTATAACCTCACCGTTTCTGCTGTGCTCCTCCGCGAGCCGGTGGATTTTCTGCACAAAAGGACAGGTCGCATCCAGCACCTCATGGCCACTCTCCTTGAGCGTGCGGTACTCCGCGCGGCTGATTCCGTGGGAGCGAATGACGATTTTGCCTGACGGCATTCCCCGCAGCTCCTCCAGGTCCGAGATCACAATTACCCCCCGGTTCTCGAGGTCCTTCACCACCTGCTCATTGTGGATGATCGGACCGTAGGTGTAGACCGGCACATCCGCATTTGCAGCCTCGGCGTACACCAAATCAACGGCTCTGCGGACGCCGAAGCAGAATCCGGCGCTCTTTGCAACCTCCGGCTCACGCATGGCAAACCTCGGCGATTATGCGCTTCATCTCGCGAACCACCCCGTCGATATCCAGCTCCGAGGTGTCCAATAGCACAGCGTCCTCCGCCTGTTTCAGCGGCGAAACCTCCCGGTGCATATCCCGGTAGTCGCGGTCGATGATATCCTTTTCAATCTCCTCCAGATTACAGTCCACTCCCTTTTCGGTCAGCTCTTCATAGCGGCGCTTCGCGCGCACCGCCGAGCTCGCGGTGAGATATATTTTCACGTCGGCGTCCGGCAGCACGACCGTGCCAATGTCCCTGCCGTCCATAATGACATTCTCCGTCTTTGCAAGGGCGCGCTGCAGCTCTACCAGCTTTGTGCGCACCACCGGGTAGACACTGACGGTGCTCGCCATCTTGCCCACCTCTTCCGTGCGGATCTTTCCCGTGACATTCTCCCCATTTAAGATCACCTGCTGTTCTCCGTCCCGGTAACTGATCGTCACGTCCACGCCCGCACAGGCATCGGTAATTTTTGCCTCATCCTCCGCGGGAATGCCATTTTGCAGAAAATAGCAGGCCATGGCGCGGTACATTGCTCCGGTATCCACGTAAATGTAGCCCAGCTCCCTCGCCAGCAGCTTTGCGATTGTGCTCTTGCCCGCTCCCGCGGGACCGTCAATTGCAATATTATAACTCATGGTCAAATGCCTCCCTTTTGATCACTCTTGTCCGCTCCTGCCGCGGCGCTCGCCCCGGCAAGATGGCCGGTTGACCAGGCAATCTGCAGATTGTAGCCCCCCGTCAGCGCATCCACATCCAGAACCTCGCCGCAAAAATACAGCCCCTTCACCCTCTTGGACTCCATGGTGGACGGGTTCACCTCCTTCACGGAAATGCCGCCCTTTGTGATGATCGCCTCGTTCCAGTCTCTCGTCCCCGCAATGGTCAGCGTCAGATGCTTCAAGAGCTCTGCAAGCCCCCTGCGCTCCTCCCTCGTCACATCCCCGACACGCTTGTCCGGATCGATGCCGCTCAGCCTCACAATGACCGGAACCAGCTTGGAGGGAAGAAGCTGCCCGAGGGAATTCTTAAACTGCTTATTCTTCAGCCCGTCAAAATCCTTTCGTATCCGCTGGTCCAGCTGTTCTATGTCCAGCGCGGGCTTTAGGTCAATCACCAGCAGCAGTCCCTCTGCAAGCCGTTTCGCCGGAATGCTCCCGCTGGCTGACAAAATCATGGGACCGCTGACGCCGAAGTGCGTAAACAGCATCTCCCCAAAGTCCTCATACAGCTTTTTCCTGCCGCTGTATACCGTGATGGCCGTGTTTTTGAGAGACAACCCCTGCAGCTCTCCCACCCACGGCTCCCTCGTCTCGAAGGGCACCAGCGACGGGGTCTGCGGAACAATCTGATGCCCGCTCTCCTCAGCAAAGCGATAGCCGTCTCCGGTTGCCCCGGTGGATGGGTAGGAGCGCCCGCCCGTGGCAATGATAACAGACTCCGCACTCATCCTTGTGCCCCCGATCTGCACGCCGGTGACGCGCAGACCTGCCGTCTTCGTCTTTGCGCCGCTTTCCTCCCCGTCCCCGGAAAAATCCCCACAGGATTCGTACAGAATCCGCTCTGCCCTTGTGTTCAGCAGGATTTCCACGCCCGCCTGCGCAAGCGCCCGCTTTAGAGCGGCAATCACATCCGAGGAGTGATCCGACGCGGGAAACACACGGTTTCCGCGCTCCACCTTTGTGCGCAGCCCGTATGTATCAAAAAAATCGAGGGTCTGTCGATTGTCAAATCCATGAAACGCGCTGTAAAGGAACTTGGGATTGCTCACGATGTTGGCAAACAAATTGTCCAGATCGCCCGCGTTTGTGAGGTTGCAGCGTCCTTTTCCCGTGATAAAAAGCTTTTTTCCAAGCTTTTCATTCTGCTCTAAGAGCGTCACCCTGTGTCCGAACTGCGCGGCGGCATAAGCCGCCATCATTCCGGCAGGTCCGCCTCCGACCACAATTACGCGGCTTCTCCTGTCCGCTGCAGCCACATTCCCCATATCACTCCGCATCTCCCAGCTTCGCATAGTGCGCCTTGATGGAATCATCCACGTAGTTGATCTCGTCGTTCTCGTAGACCTGATACTCGTCCCAGATATTCTCAAGCATTGTGAGCGTTCGGGCAACCTCGCTCTGTTTTTTCATACACAGCGCGACCACAAGCGCATTGATCACGCTCAAGGGCGCCACCAGCGAATCCACGATGGACGCCATATCACTGTCCGCAATCAGGTTGCAGGAAGAGTACAGGTTCATCGGAGAGTGTACGCTGTCCGTGATTGTGATCACCTTGGCGCTGCAGTTATTGGCAAATTCCAGCGCCTTCAGTGTCCGCATGGAATAGCGCGGAAAACTGATTCCTATGATCACATCGTCCTTGCCGATGCGCACCATCTGCTCAAAAAGCTCGCTGGAGCTATTCGTAGTCAAAAGATGTACCTTGTCAAACATCAGATTCATATAAAAGCCCAGAAATCCGGCAAGTGCCGCACAGCTTCGGATTCCGACAATATAGATATTTTCCGCTTCGAGGATTGTGGAAACCGCCATCTCAAAGGCGGCGTGGTCGATCTTGTCCAACGTGGTCTTAATCTTGTCCGCGTCCGACTGCAGCACGGTCTCCAAAATTTTTGACTGGCTGATCCGCCCGTATGTAACCTCCATCCGCTGAATGGAGTTCAGCTTGTTGCGCACCAGCTCCTCCAGTGCTTTCTGGAATTCCGGATAGCCCTTATAGTCCAAAAATGTGGCAAAGCGCACCACGGTGGACTCGCTGACTCCCACAATCTCCCCCATCCGTGCGGCAGTCAAAAAAACAGCCTTGTCATAATTGTCCGTAATATATGTGGCAAGCAGCTTCTGTCCCTTACTCATCGTGCTGTATTTGCTGTTAATCCGATTCAATAATTCGTTCGTATTTGCCATAGCCGCACATCCTCTCTAACGAGTGAAATTTTATCACGTTTTCAAAAAATTGCAAGAAAAATTTCAAAATATCGCCTGAAAAGAAAAAAGATGCCAGTGACGATTCACTGACACCCTTTTTTCTTACGAATAGCTTTTACGATAATTATACCGGATACGCGCCGTTGGCGGAATCCGCAATCTTTGCATCCACACCGGTCTGCTGCGCCTGACGGTACTTAAAGAAGTCCGTGGCAACCTGCGGGAACAGCGCGTAGGACAGCACATCCTCGTCCTGCTGTTTGTACTGCTTCATCTCCGCCTCGATCTTGTGAAGCTCCGGTTCGAGCAGGTCCGCAGGACGGCAGGTAATGGCCTCCGCCTTCTCCTCCTCGGTCAGCACCTTGTTCACAATATCCGGGTTGAAGGGCTTTACGGTCTGTCCGTACTTGCCCTGCAGAATTCCCTTGGTCTCCTTCGTGGCAACCTTGTAGCGCTCGCCCATCAGCACGTTAAACACGGCCTGAGTTCCGACGATCTGAGAGGAGGGCGTAACCAGTGGCGGCTCGCCGAGATCCTTGCGCACCCGCGGAACCTCCTTCAATACCTCCTCGTACTTATCCTCCGCCCCCTGCTCCTTGAGCTGGGAAATCATATTTGAGAGCATGCCGCCCGGTACCTGGTAGCGGAGGGTCTGGATGTTCACGCCCAGCACCTTCGGATTCAGCAGACCGCTCTTTAACGCCTCTTCGCGCATCGGCGCAAAGTAGTCCGCGATCTCCGCCAGCAGATCCTGATCCAGGCCACTGTCATAGGGCGAATCCTTGAAGGTCTCCACCATAACCTCCGTAGCCGGCTGACTGGTTCCCAGCGCAAACGGCGACATGGCGGTATCCACAATGTCACAGCCCGCCTCGACCGCCTTTAACAATGTCATGGAGGCGACACCCGAGGTGTAGTGGGTGTGCAGCTCAATCGGGATGCTGACCGTCTCCTTCAGCGCCCGCACCAGCTCATCCGCCTTGTAGGGAACCAGAAGTCCCGCCATATCCTTGATGCATAAGGAGTCCGCGCCCATCTCCTCCACACGCTTTGCGATCTCGGTCCAGTATTCCAGCGTGTAGGCGTCCCCAAGCGTATAGGACAATGCCACCTGCGCATGGCCTTTTTCTTTGTTTGTCGCCGTGACTGCAGTCTGAAGGTTGCGCAGGTCATTCAGGCAGTCAAAAATACGGATAATGTCAATTCCGTTTGCGATGGACTTCTGCACGAAGTACTCCACCACATCGTCCGCGTAGGGACGGTAACCCAGAATGTTCTGTCCGCGGAACAGCATCTGAAGTTTCGTTTTCTTAAATCCTGCTTTAAGTTTACGAAGGCGATCCCACGGATCTTCCTTCAGGAATCGCAGGGATGCGTCAAAGGTCGCGCCGCCCCAGCACTCCACCGCATGGTAGCCGACCTGATCCATCTTGTCAATAATCGGGAGCATCTGCTCCGTGGTCATGCGCGTTGCAATCATGGACTGGTGCGCATCGCGCAGAATCGTCTCGGTAATTTTTATCGGTTTTGCATTGATCTCTGCCATTTTATTCTCCTTTAAATCCCAAATATCGCCATAAAGCATCCGGCTGCCACAGCAGTACCGATTACGCCTGCCACGTTCGGTCCCATCGCGTGCATGAGAAGGAAGTTGGTCGGATCCTCCTCCGCTCCCACCTTCTGGGACACGCGGGCCGCCATCGGCACGGCGGACACACCCGCAGAGCCAATTAACGGATTGATCTTGCCCTTAGTAATCAGGCACAAAAGCTTTCCGAAGAGAACTCCTGCGGCGGTTCCTACCATGAACGCCACCAGGCCCAAGATCACAATCTTGCCTGTATTCCAGTTCAGGAATGCCTCTGCGCTGGTCGTAGCCCCGACAGAGGTTCCCAGCAAAATTACCACAATGTACATCAGCGCATTGCTGGCCGTCTCCTGCAGCTGGCGAACCACGCCGCTCTCGCGGAACAGGTTGCCAAGCATGAGCATGCCGACAAGCGGAGCCGTCGTCGGAAGGATAAGGCACACAACAATCGTGACCACGATCGGGAACAAAATCTTCTCCAGCTTGCTCACCGGGCGGAGATTCTGCATCTTGATCTGCCGCTCCTTCTTCGTGGTGAACAGCTTCATGATGGGCGGCTGGATAATCGGCACAAGCGCCATGTACGAGTATGCCGCCACGGCGATGGGCCCCATCAGGCCCGTCTGTCCCAGCTTGCCCGCCAAAAAGATGGATGTCGGTCCGTCTGCGCCGCCAATGATTGAGACAGCTGCTGCCGCCTTGTCATTGAATCCCAGCAGGATAGCCAGAAAATATGCGCTGAAAATGCCAAACTGCGCCGCCGCTCCCATCAGAAAACTGACCGGGTTAGCAATCAGCGGGCCAAAGTCGGTCATCGCGCCGACGCCGAGGAAAATCAGCGACGGAAGGATGGACCACTCGTCCAGAGAGTAAAAGTAATACAGCAAGCCGCCTACTCCGTTGCTTGTCTGCTCCGGGCTTGCAATGATATCCGGGTAAATATTTACCAGAAGCATACCAAATGCAATCGGAACCAAAAGCAGTGGTTCAAACCCCTTCTTAATCGCCAGATAAAGAAATACCAGCGCCACAAGAATCATGACGTAATTGCCCCAGGTCAGATTAAAGAAAGCGGTCTGATGCAGGAGGTTGCCCAATGTCTCACCTACATAACTCACAGTTTCTTCCTCCTTGGATTAGTTTAAGGTTGCCAGCAGTGCACCGGACTCTACCGCGTCGCCGACAGCGACGTCGATGCTCGCCACAGTTCCGTCCTGCGGAGCAACGACCGGAGTCTCCATCTTCATGACCTCAAGAATCAGAACGGTATCGCCCCTCTTTACGGCATCGCCGGGCTTCTTCTCAATCTTAAACACCTTTCCTGCCGCGCCGGCCTCAATCTTCACGCTTCCCGCGCCTGCCGCTGCCGCAGGTTTTGCGGGAGCTGCCGCAGCCGGTGCCGCAGCCGCGCGCCTTGCCGGTGCGGGACCTGCAGTGCTGCCCGTCTCCTCCACTGTAACGTCATAAACGTTGCCATTTACGGTAATCGTATAATTCTTCATCGTTCTCTATCCTCCTAAATAATGATCTTTATTTCCTGCGAATAATGGAGCGCACTACAAAGTCGCTGACCGAACCGCCGCTGCTTGCGGCAACCGCCGCCGCGATGACGGCGACAAGCTCCGTGTCATCCGCCTCCTGTACTCCAGCCGGCTCGATCTCATTCACGGCGAAATCCACCGGCTCCTTCTGAACGGCCTGGGATGGCATCTGCGCTGCTTTCTTCTTCTCAAGGTACGGGAAAATATTAAAGCAGGCGATGAGCAGGCTGATCAAAACCAGCACCGAAAACACAATCAGTATGGAAATGATCGTGTTGATTCCCGCCTTGCCCAGCTTCTCGGGCAGCGAATACACCGGATCAATGGTGACGCCGGAAACCTTCATATTGTAATAAGTATAAACTACCTGAAAATCGACATCTCTCTTTTCAAACTTCAGCCTGACCGTCGTGGTGAGCGTATTTCCCGCCTTACTCACAGAAAAGGAGTCATCATACACGCTCCGAAACGCTCCCGCCTCCTCCTCGGCATCCATCCAGCGGAAAGCCGCATCGAACGCCGCTTCGGTGAGGTCGTTGCCCGCAATGAAATTCTCGCGTTCCTCCTCCATGAACATATCTTCCGTGATCTGATTTTGTTTGAAAAAATCCGCAAGGCTTGTTGCCACCGTGCGGTAAGCATCCGAACGGTTCTTTAAGTCGTTATAGGTATACCCGTTGTAATCCACGGACTTCGGATCGGTTCCGCAGGCGGAAAGCGTCAGCATGGCCATCATCAGCAGGCCTAGCATCATAGCAATTCTTTTCTTCATAAACCTTCACCTTTCTACTTGGTCCCGTGCTTTTTGTCCGGTTCTTCGACATGCTTGGTGTAAAGCAGCTCAAAGGCCGCCACCAGATACTTTCTGGTGTCCTCCGGCTCAATAATGCGGTCCACATAGCCCCGCGCCGCCGCGGACACCACAGAGGACTGCAGCTTCTCGTACTCCGCTGCCTTCGCCTCGGTCTCCTTTGCGTCTGCGTCCGGATACATGATCTTTGCCGCAAGCGCCGGCTCCATCATTCCAATCCTTGCATCCGTCCATGCATACACCAAGTCCGCGCCAATCGGTTTGGAGTTCATGGATACGTATGCGCTTCCGAAGGCCTCTCCCGTAATCAGGTTTACCTTTGCGCAGGTAGCATTCGAGAAAGCGTAAGTCATCCGTGCAAGTGCCTTTGCCAGATTCTTCTCCGAGCACATGTTGTTTTTGAAGCCGTTCACGTTTGTCAGCGAGAGCACCGGAATTGAGAACGCATCGCAGAACTGAATGAATTCCGCCGCCTTGCTGCAGCCCTTCGCTGTGAGCGCCAGACCGAGATCCTCCGTCTTTTTGCCCTCCTCGTCGTAGAGCTCGCTGCAGTTGGCGACCGCTCCGACCGTCATGCCGTTGAGCTGCACAAAGCCCGTCACCATATCTTTCGCGAAGTCTGCCTTTGTCTCAAAAAACACGTGGCTGTCGGACAGTTCCCCGAGCAGATATCTCGGATCCCCCTTCATCTGCGCCATGCTGCTGCACGCGCGGTTCAGATCGTCCTCACACTTGCCGGTGTATGCGCTTCCGTCATTGTTGCCCGGAAGCATGGCGATGAGCGCGCGGATCTGCTCCATAATTTCGTCCTCTGATCCCACGAAATCAACGCAGCCACTGTTCTCGCTCTGGAAATCGGCGCTGGCTGTGTCGCATTTCTCCACGCGGTTGCCCACAATCGCATCCGGGGAATTTACGAACATCCTCCCCTTCTCCTTCTCGACGAACGTGAAATCGCAGAGCGCAGGAACAACGGCGAGGCCGCCGCCGCAGCTGCCGAACACGCCGCAGATCTGCGGAACAATGCCGGACGCCGCCACCTCTTTCTCATAGATCAGCCCGATGCCGCCAAGAGCGTCCACGGACTCCTGAAGCCGGACACCGCCGCAGTCAATCAGACCAATCACCGGAGCGCCCATCTTCATCGCCATATCATAGATCCCGGCAATCTTTCTGGCATGCATCTCCCCTATCGTCCCGTTCAGCACGGACGCATCCTGGCTGTACACAAACACCAGACTGCCGCCAATCAGCCCGTGGCCGGTGACCACACCGTCGGAAGGGGTCTGCGCCGCGCCCAGATTGAAGTCTGTGCTGCGCGCCGTTACAAGAGAACCGATTTCCATGAAACTGTTCTCGTCGAGCAGCTTGGCAATCCGCCGCATTGCCAAGTTTTCACTGTTACTACTCATCTTTTGACCTCCATCTATAAAAAATAAAACATTTCGCTATTGTGTATTGTAACTGATTTGCAGGTTGAAATCAACAGATTTGTTATTTTTTTCAAATTCATGGGTTCGAGGTTTGCACACAGACCAAATACTGGTATAATGGATACATCAGGTTACTATTCACAGCCACATGATGGTGTGGAGTTGCTGTGAATAGCAACACGAAAAAAAATTGACAGGAGGCAGCCTATGGCAAACAAAGCAAAAGTCACCCTTCATCCGTCCTTTGTGATCGGAGAAATCTCACCCCGGCTCTACAGCACCTTTCTGGAGCCCATCGGCACTATCGTAAACGGAACCATGTACAACCCCAAGCACCCGACTGCGGACGATCTCGGTTTCCGCCGGGATGTCATCGACGGCTTAAAGGATGCCGGAATGTCTTATATCCGTCTCCCTGGAGGAAACTTCGTCTCCTGCTGGGACTGGAAGGATTCCATCGGCCCGAGGGAGAGCCGGAAGACCCATCTGGATCTGGCGTGGCGCCAGTACATCACCAACGAGGTCGGGCACGATGAGTACCTGCAGTGGGCGGAGCGCGTCGGCGCCCAGCCGCTCTACACCCTCAACCTCGGCACCGGAGACATCCGGGATGCCATCAGCCTGGTGGAGTACACCAACCACGAGGGCGGAACCTGGTGGTCGGATCTGCGCAGGAAAAACGGACACGAGAAACCATACGGTGTAAAAACCTGGTATCTGGGCAATGAGATGGACGGCCCGTGGCAGATCGGCGCATGGGATAAAAACCCCCGCGGTTACGGTATCACGGCCAACGAGGTTTCCAAAGCAATCAAGTGGGTCGATCCCACCATCGAGACGGTGGTCTGCGCCTCCTCCGCCCCGTTTATGGCGCACTATCCGCAGTGGGAGGAAGAGGTACTGCAGGAATGCTATGAGACGGTGGACTACATATCCATGCACCACTACCATATCGCGCCTCCCGGCGATTATGCCGCACTGTTAGGCGGCTCCGCCTACTATGAGGACTTCATCAACACGGAGATAGCGCTCTGCGACCTGGTAGCCGCCAAGATGCGCTCCCCGAAGAAGATGATGCTCTCCTTTGACGAGTACGGTTCCATGCAGCGTCCAAACAGCGAGCTCCACCCCGGCTACGGCCCCCACAACATGGCTGCTGCCCACTATGTCTTTGACCCGAACCGCAAATATGTCCTGCACGACCCGGACAATATGCCGGACCGTCCGTTCCCGGGCGGCGACATGGTTCACGCCCTGAGCGCGGCATCCACACTGCTTGCCTTCCTGCGCCATGCGGACCGCGTAAAGATCGCCTGCATGACCGGCGGAATCGGTGCCATGTGCGCGTCCAACCACGACCATGTGTGGAAGAGCGCCTCCCACTACATCTTCCGGCATCTGATGGAGTACGGGCGCGGAACCTCACTCCAGACGGCAGTGGACTGCGACCGCTTTGACCTGCCCGGCTATGCAATCGACGACAACTCCCAGTACACCGGGAAAAAGAACCTTCCCTACATTGATGCCGCGGCTGCACACGATAAGGAGAACGGCAGCCTCACGCTGTTTGTCATCAACCGCAGCACCGACACGGAATATCCGCTGACACTGGACACCAGCGCGTTTGACGGCTACTCCTTCGACAAACATATCGAGCTCTACAGCACGGATATGGACAAGAAGAACTCCTATGAAAATCCGGACGAGGTCGTTCCGGCCATCAGCGCGGCCGCAAAAAATCAGAGCGGAGAATTCTCCACTCTGGTCAAACCGCTCTCTTGGAATGTCATTCATTTTTCAAAATAATTGCCACAGGCGGCTCGGTTCTTTTGACCGGGCCGCCTGTTTTTCTGCTTTCCTATTTACTCAAGAAACTTTTTCAGAACCGATATGAACACTTCCATGTCAAGCGGTTTCGCAATATGGGCATTCATGCCGTTCATCAATGCCGCCTCCTTATCCTCCTCCAGCGCATTTGCAGTCATGGCAATGATCGGAAGGTTCTGCACATCCTTTCTGGGAAGCCGTCTGATGGTTCTGGTGGCTTCATAGCCGTTCATAATCGGCATCTGCACATCCATCAGAATTGCATCGAAATAATTTTCCTCAACCCTTTCCATGATTGCCACCGCATCGGTTCCGTCCGGCGCCGTATCCACGAGGAAGCCTGCCTCTGCCAGTATCACCTCTGCAATCTCACGGTTTAATTCATTGTCCTCCACCAAAAGAATCCTCTTTCCTTTGAAGTCCGCAAGGGTCCATTCCGGGGCCTCCTCCTGTCTTTCCTGCAGCTTGTTCGCGGAGAGCAGCACCGTTTTCAGGTCGGACATAAACATAGGCTTTGCACAGAAATCCGTGACTCCCGCCGCCACTGCCTCTTCTTCGATATCCGCCCAGTCATACGCGGTCAGAATAATGATAGGCGCCTCATCTCCGATCACTTCCCGGATTTGTCTGGCCGTTTCCACACCGCTGAGTCCCGGCATCTGCCAGTCAATAATAAAGGTATGGTAAGAGTCTCCCTCCTCATACGCGCTCTTGGCGCGGTACACCGCTTCTTTGCCTGAGGTGGTCCACTCGGCGCGCAGTCCGATCTCATTCAACATCTTGCTGACGCTGTCGCAGGTGTTGAAATCATCATCCACCACCAATGCCCGAATCCCTTCCAGCTCCTTAATCTGTCTCTCCGTGGTTTCCTTATCCTGCAGCTCAAATTCAAGCTCTACCGTAAATGTACTGCCCTTGCCCTGCTCGCTCTCCACGGTGATTGTGCCGTTCATCATTTCCACGATGTTTTTCGTGATGGCCATGCCCAGCCCCGTCCCCTGAATGCCGCTCTGTGTCACGGTAGACTCCCGCTCAAAGGGCTCAAAAATATGCTCCACGAACTCCGGCGACATTCCAATGCCATTATCCTTAAGGATAAAGGTATAAGCGCCGTAACCCTGCCGTGATGCAGCCCTCTGCATAATCCGGAACGAAATTGTGCCTCCGGCGGGTGTATACTTCACCGCATTGCTCAACAGATTGATGAACACCTGATTCAGCTTCAGCGGATCGGCAAGCACATCCTCATTGACAATCTCACAGGTATCGACAAACAATTCTAGCTGCTTTGCTTTGACCTGCGGCTGGATAATCGTCATCAGATTATGTATTTGTTCAGAAAGATTGCACTCCTGCTCCTTAATCTGTACCTTTCCGCTCTCAATCCTGCTCATATCAAGAATCTCATTGATCAGGCTGAGAAGGTGGTTGCTGGAGGAGAGAACCTTCTGCAGGCAGTCAAGCACCTGATCCTTGTTGTCAATATGGCTGACCGCAATGGTGGAAAATCCTATGATGGCATTCATGGGAGTACGGATGTCATGGGACATATTGGACAAAAATGTGGTCTTTGCCCTGTTTGCATGCTGCGCCTGCATCAGAGCATCCTGAAGGGCCTGTGTCTGCTCCTTCTGCCTCCTGACCTGTTCCGTAATGTCTCTGGATATCACCATGACCATAATGTCGCCGGTATTGTCATCCCTTGTCATAATGAAGGACTGGCGCACGCAAAGCTGGTTCTGCCCGGAATTTCCTTCCCAAAACTCGGCAATAACTTCCCTTTCCCCCTGCTCAAAGCATTTTTTCAGATTTTCAATGTTTACAGTGGCAGAATACTCTTCTACGGACTCCGGCAAAATAAACTGCTTCCACTTTTCAAAACACTCGGAAATCTTACATGGCGCAGTGAGGCCGATCCGCGCAAGGAGCGATATTTTCTTTCCGCCGATCGTCCTGACGATATCCCGCTCAACCCAATCCTTTGTCAGGTTAAACTCAAAGCTGCACAGGGAATTGGTCATAAGCGCTGTCTGGTACTGCCTCTCCCTGCGGTTTGCAAGAGCCCTCTCCTCCTGAATTTTCAGCTCTTTTTCCTTTAACTCCGTCACATTCTGACGGATAAACAAAACCTTGGAGGCCTGACCGCCGTTCCTCTCCAGGCAGACCAAATTGATGTGCTCCCACATCGGATATCCGTCCTTTATCACACAGCGCTCATAGCGCAGGTCATTGCGTTCCGCCATCACTCGGATAATGTAATTTTTATCCAGAAAATCAACGATCTCCTGACGGTGGCTTTCCTCCACAGCGGAGGACAGATAATCTACAAGCTGCTGATAAGCCCCGCTCTCTTCGATTTCTGCGCCCTCAGGCTTTGTCTCCGCAAGATATTGATAGGTATCCGCCTCAAAATCAACCATGGCAAAACGGGAAAACAGCGTGTTCACACCGCTTATAATGTATCCCATCTCCCGGTTTTCCTTCTCCAGCAGCCTCCGCTTGCTTCTGACACGAAGGAGTATCCCGACAAGATATACAACAAACAGGGCAATCAGCATGACCTCCAGCTTGATTCCCACCATATTTTCTTCCCGGATCATTCTCCTTGTGACACTCTCCGGAAATGTCTGTACAAGAACGTAGTGATTATTCGGCAGATAGGTAACGCAAATATTGTTTGTTTTTTTGGAGGAATCGCACGCAAACACGCCCTCCCCCCCATTTTCAAAGACCTGCCGTGCCTGGTCGGCGGCCTTGCGGTCAATCACTCCTTTTTCCGCCAGGGCATCCAGAAGATGCCCTTCATATAATTCTCCGGTAGAGCTGGCAATCACCCTGCCGTCCCGCTTGCACAAAAATACCTGGGCCGCCTCTCCGAAATAGGTAGTATCAAGCATGCTTTTCAAGTATTCCTCTGCCAGAAAGACGCCCCGCAGCACACCGATCACCTGGCCGTCATAGCGAACAGGCGCATAAAAATCTACCATTGTCTCATCAAAAAGGTCAGAGTCAAATATGATTTCAATGCCGCGGTTTCCGTTAATGCCGTCAGAAAAAAACTTTCTTTCCGGCACTTCGTTGGTTCGTCCGCTGGAGTCATGATCCACCCCATTTAGATCTGTGAACAGAACCGCGTCAAACTGGGAGAATTCTTCGATCCGTTTGAGCGTCTGCGTGTCAATCCTCGGTTCCTCCAAGCCCCCTCCCACAAAAAACGCATAGGCATGAATCCTGCCTAACGCATTACTCAGTTCGTCGTCAATCTGCTCGGACTTTATTCGCGCGGAATCTGATGCATACTCCCTGTTCTGCTCCTCCGTCCGCATGCTGTTCTGTTTTGTAAACCAGAAAAACAAAAGGACGATTGCCACTAAAAGCAAAATGTAATAAAAAAACTCCTGTAAAGCCCTTCTCGTTTTCATTTTCGTTTTCCCTCTGATATTTTTTATAAGACTATTTCACTGTCTTTTAAAAATATAGCAGTTTGTCTGCGAAAACACAAGCCTTTTATCGTTTTTTCGCTTGGCAGCACGGTACGCGAAGTCGAAAACAGTTCTCCACTAAAGTTTTTACCCGAAAGAAGCAAACCTTAAGGAATCGTATTTTCCTCTAATCGGCATCCCAAGTCCACGGAATTTCATCAAAGCACTTGAAGAAATTCCGGTTATCCCAGACAGCGATTGGACGGTAGTCATAGTAAATACCGTTGATGCCGAAATTGGGACAACTGTCTGTGGCTACCGACAGCCTTACCACTTCACCTCCCGCTAAAGCCAGCTCCAAGCAGGCGCATTCATTTGCGCAGCCCGCGCCTCCATAAATATACTTGGCGTTGCCGAACCAATTTTCAAATTCCTTTAGCGTCTCCTCGTCGGTTATGGTCTGCGAATAATACTCCCAATCGGTAGACAGGCTGCGAACCTCCAGTTTGGCAGAACGGATATCTCTTATTTTTGCCACATCAAATTGGTAATAGTCCAATTTCTCCTGCAGCATAATCTGTATATAGTCACATAACTGCGGATCTTCAACAAGACATTCCATGATATCGCTTTCATCCGTATAGGTGTAATACAAATATCCGCCTTCAAAAACTCTGTATTCTGTGTCATTATAAAAAATTTCCCAACCCTTTTCCTTCTTTCCTTCCCATCTTCCGTCAAAGGGCTCCCCTTTCAAATTCAGAGCCTTCACCCGGTTCAACAGCCATTCCTGATCTTTATCTGTCGGGATATAATAGTAAAACAACTGGTCTCTAAGCACCGATGGTTCCACCCTGATACATACCTGATCCGCTTCCGGCTGCCGGTGCAAAACCCCTTCCTTCTGCGTCATATTTTCGGTTTTCACTTTGCCCGAATTTTGTCCCTCATCAATCCGGGGTTCCCTCTCATTTAAAGCAATCGTTTGATCATTGCCGGTCGTCTTCTCCTTTGCGTCCGCATGGTCAACAGCGCCGCTAAAAGTACACCCCACCATACTGATACACACCAAGAGTACCGTCAGGAGTGATATCAGCTTTGTACGGGGTTGTTTTGTGATCATCCTCATTCTCTTTTTCATTTCCTTTCCTCCTCCTGTCGCACTTGTAGGACATCCCAAGACATGATATTTTGCATACTTATCCGACATTCCTTTTGCCAGTTCGATCAAAGCCTTTCCGTATTCTTTATAATTTTCCTTGCCGACTAATTTTAAGGTTCCCCGGTCGCAGGCAAGCTCGCTGTCTTTGACAGAGGCACACGCTGCCAGCCAAACAAAGGGATTGTACCAGTACAGGATTACGCATATACAGCGAACCACTGCCCACACATGATCTCCATGTCTGTAGTGAATATACTCGTGGGCCAAAACATACGCGCTCTGCTCCTTCGATAATTCCCTGTTTTTCTGCAAATAGACGGAAGGCCGGAATAAGCCAAACAGGCACGGGCCTGTGACATCTGCAGTTGTATATACATTAAGCTTATCTTTGTATTTCCCGACCGACACGCGGCTATTTCTTACCCTGCGGAAAAATCTCAAATTGCTCCACATAAATATACCTGTGCAAACCAGCATACCAGCGATCCATACGAAACAACACATATCTGCAATTTCTATCCCTTGCAGCATCCTTCCGCTTGTTTTTTCGCCATCTTCAGTCCGTGAATAAGCAGGCACCCAGCCTGAGTCCCCATCAATTTTTCCTGCTTCATCAATCGCATTATCAATAAACAGATAGTGAACACCATTTCCCTCTATTTGGTTTGCAAGATTCATCACACTGATATTTGATTGAAATTCCGGCAGCGGAATCAGCAGCTTAACTGCAACCAGCAGCCATAAAGCATACTTTAAGCAGGGATTGACCCTTTTCTCCATGACAAATGAAAAGATCAGCACAAATGCAATCAATATGGAAGATGTAATTATTTGTTCAATCATTCTGATCAACCGCCTCCCCCAATATCTGATACAGCTCCTTGATATCCTCATCATTCAAATTGTTATTGCGTATAAGGGTACTCAGCATCATGCTGACAGAACCTTTATATACCCGCTCAAGCAGGCTTTCCGTCTCCGCAATCGCGACATCATCCCGCTCTACATTTGGGTAATACTGCTTCGCCTTGGTTCCCTCCTTGTAAAATATAATCTGTTTTTTTACCATTCTGCCCAGCAGAGTATTTACCGTACTTTTGCTCCATCCGGGTTCCTCTTCCAATTCGTGGTATAACTGCATAATGGTTTTCGGATTGCTCTCCCACAGCTTTTCCATGATGATCCATTCGCTGGGCTGCAGCGTGATTACTTTATTCATTTTATTTCTGCCTTTCCGTGTTACTACTGTCAACCATTTGTATCATACACCATATGTGTGACTGTTGTCAACCATTATATTAAAAAAAGTGCATGGACTGTAAATCGCACAATCCATGCATCTCTCAGTTGCTTGTATCATCACGAATGTTTATTCAAGTACGCTCTCCTCCCAACTCTCGGGGATTTCTATTCCAAACAGATCCAGTATGGTAGGTGCCACGTTGGCAAGTCCGAAGCGGCCTTCCCTGATCCTGACCTGACGCTCGCCGGTACATAAAATGAATGGCACAGGATTCAGGGAATGCGCTGTCCGCAGAATCCGCTCGCCGCTTTTTGCCATGTCATACATCTGATCCGCATTGCCGTGATCCGCCACCACCAAAAGCGCTGTGC
>JAFLRQ010000140.1 GCA_022511395.1 Agathobacter sp.
AAGCCGGAGGAGTCCATGCAGTGGTACGACAAGATGTGGCAGAACACGGTGGACCTGTTCCGCAGTCTTGACATTCCGGTCAGGACTCTGGAGTGCTGCTCGGGAGATTTGGCGGATCTGAAGGTCAAGTCCTGCGATGTGGAGGCGTGGTCTCCGCGCCAGAAGAAATACTTTGAGGTGGGGAGCTGCTCGAACCTTGGGGATGCGCAGGCGAGGCGGCTGAAAATCCGCGTGAAGGACAAGGATAAGAACAAGTATTTTGCCCACACGCTGAACAACACGGTGGTGGCGCCGCCGCGGATGCTGATCGCTTTTCTGGAGAATAACTTAAATGCGGACGGCTCCGTCAATATTCCGGCGGTATTAAGACCGTACATGGGCGGAAAAGAGAAGCTGGTTCCGAAACGCTGAATGCGTTAAAAATATTATCATTTCTAGGAGGGATTTTACCATGAGTGAATTCAAAAATCTGAAACTCGATGTTGCTGACGGCATTGCCGTGCTGGCGATCTCAAGACCCGCGGCGCTGAACGCATTGAACAGCGAGACATTGGACGAGCTGAATGTCTGCCTCGGCGAGATCGAGAAGAATGACGACATCAAGGTCGTGATCCTGACCGGAGGCCCGGACAAGAAGGACAATGCGTTCAAGTCCTTTGTGGCAGGCGCAGATATTGCCGAGATGGTGAACTTTACCGCACCGGAGGCCCGCGCGTTTGGCATCAAGGCTTCCGAGCCGTTCTTTAAGCTGATGAATATGCGTCAGGTGACGATTGCCGCAGTGAACGGATTTGCGCTGGGCGGCGGCTGTGAGATTGCAATGAGCTGCGACATCCGCATCGCGAGCGACAACGCGGTGTTTGGCCAGCCGGAGTGTGGACTGGGAATCATCCCGGGCTTTGGCGGCACACAGAGACTTGCGCGTCTGGTAGGTATGGGCCGCGCGAAGGAGATGATTTTCACCTGCGACAACATTGATGCCAACGAGGCTTACCGCATTGGTCTGGTGAACAAGGTAGTTGCCAAGGAGGAGCTGATGTCCACAGCCAAGGCTATGGCGGCTAAGATTATTTCCAAGGGCAGCTATGCAGTGGCTGTTGCCAAGGCAGCGATCAACAATGGCTATGACATGGATATCAAAAACGCGGTTGAGATGGAGGCGAACCTGTTCGGCGTTGTGAACGATACGCATGACAAGAAGGAAGGCATGGGCGCATTCTTAGAGAAGAGGGCGGCGGAGCTGACAGACTTCTGATTACAGGAATTTTACATAGGATCACATCTTTCGGAGAAAGCCAAAGGATGTGATCCTTTTTTTCTGCAATGTTTGGTTGAAAAATGACACGGAATTCGATATACTGGTAGAAGTGAGTTATGAAAAAGGGAGGATAGATTCAATGTGGGCTTATGAGAGCGTGTTTTATCAGATTTATCCGCTGGGATTCTGCGGAGCGCCCTTTGAAAATGACGGTGTACCCGCGCATCGGATTTTAAAGGTGAACGACTGGATTTCGCACATTAAGGGAGTGGGGGCGAACGCCATCTATTTTTCGCCGGTGTTTGAGTCGGACACCCACGGCTATAATACAAGGGATTACACGAAGATTGACACAAGGCTGGGAACCAATGAGGATTTTGCCGAGGTCTGCAGGAACCTGCACGACGCGGGGATCAAGGTGGTGCTGGACGGTGTGTTTAACCATGTCGGCCGGGGCTTCTGGGCCTTTGAGGATGTGTTGAAAAACAGAGAGCGCTCGCCTTATGTGAGCTGGTTCTCGCGCATTGCCTTTGACGGAAATTCCAATTACAATGACGGCTTATGGTACGAGGGCTGGGAGGGCAACTATGACCTGGTAAAGCTGAACCTGCGCAACGAGGATGTGATCCAGCATATTTTCTCCGCCATTAAGGGCTGGGTGGAGGAATTCGGAATCGACGGGCTGAGGCTGGATGTGGCCTACTGTCTGGATCGCGACTTCCTTCGGAGGCTCAGAAGCTTCTGCGACGGGCTCAAACCGGAATTTTTCCTTGTGGGCGAGACGCTGCACGGGGACTACAACCAGTTTATGAACGATGAGATGCTGCACTCGGTGACGAACTATGAGTGCTACAAGGGCCTGTTTTCCAGCTTCAACTCCATGAATATGTTTGAGATCAACCACTCGCTTCTGCGCCAGTTCGGGCCGGAGCAGTGGACCTTATACCGGGGCAAGCATCTGCTCTCCTTTGTGGACAACCACGATGTGACCAGAGTGGCGTCGATTTTGACGAACCCGAAGCACCTGCCGCTGATATACGCGATTGCCTTTGGTATGCCGGGCATCCCCTGCGTCTACTACGGCAGCGAGTGGGGAGCCGAGGGGAGAAAGCAGGAGGGGGATCCAAGCCTCAGGCTGTGCTACGAGGAGCCTGTCTGCAATGAGCTGACGGAGTGGATCAGCAGGCTGGCGGAGGCGAAAAAGACCTCCAAGGCGCTGCAGTACGGCAGCTTTACTTCCACTGTGCTCACCAACGGCGCCTGCGTGTTTTGCCGTGAGTGTGAGGGGGAGCGGGTCTATGTGGCGGTCAACGCCATGGATCAGGCGTTCCGTGCGAATTTCAACGCCGGCGCGGACAAGGCCGTGGATTTGATCACCGGGGAGACAATGGCGATTGGCGGCGGAGTTGATCTGCCTCCGTACAGCAGTTATTTCCTGAGCATCTAATAAACCTATACAACCAAGGAGATTGTCTTATGTCAAAGAGAACTGATATCCACAAAATACTCATTATCGGCTCCGGCCCAATCATTATCGGACAGGCGTGTGAGTTCGATTATTCCGGCACACAGGCGTGCAAGGCATTGAGAAAGCTGGGCTATGAGATTGTGCTGGTGAACTCGAACCCTGCAACCATTATGACGGACCCGGAGATGGCGGACGTCACCTACATTGAACCCCTGAACAAAGAGCGCTTGGAACAGATCATCGCGAAAGAACGTCCGGATGCGCTGCTGCCGAATCTGGGCGG
>JAFLRQ010000141.1 GCA_022511395.1 Agathobacter sp.
GTCGGTGTGTTCCTCGCACAGAAGTTGTTTGCATAGATTCCTGTTCCTGATCGTGGCATTTAAGGCGCGCATACATTGCCGCCGGGCGATGTGAGGGGTTCCGGAGTTTTCTATCAACGCCTCGCTGAGGGGATAATCGCCCAGCACTTCAAAGATTTGTTGAAAAAAGTTTTCGATGAGTTTTTCCCGCAGGTCAGAGATGCTTAAATAGTGCCGGTAGAACGTGGTGCGGTTAACATCTGCCCGCTCACAAAGCTGAACGATGGAGATTTTATCTGGGGGGACTTCCTTCATGAGTTCCAAGTAGGCATCCTGCAGAGCTTTGGTAGTATATTGCCGCTGTCTGCTGGTTTCGTTGCGTGCCATTGTTGACACCCCCACATAATAGTTAATTTTATTCTATCAAACCACTGAAATTTGTGCAATAAATATAAAAAGGAAAATGGTTCGTGAAATTGCACAATTTTGACGTGCCGTTTTGAGCATATTGTAGAAATAATTGAGAGTGCAACAAAAGAGGGGGAAAATGTTGCGTTTGAGACATTTTCCCCTTTTTTGCTGATTGAAACTTTTTCACGCCGATTCTAAAATAATATTATCAGATATACCAAAAACCAAAACTAAGAGGGAGGAAACGACAATGGGAAAAAATCGGATTTACGGACTTGGTGAGCCCATTTCCATGGTGGCTCTGGGCGGCGGCATCGATCCCATGGAGGCGCTGGACCGCGTAGAGGCGCTGGGTGTCACGGCGTTCCGGGAGTGGATGCACATTCCGGTGGTGCTGTCCAGCCCCACGGAGGTCAAGCCGGAGGCGCTTGCGGTCTACACCAAGGTGCTGAACCGGCTGAAAGCTATGGATGTGGAGATCACTGGCATGAGCCATATGTGGTTCCTGGCGGGCGAGGAACTGAAAAGCAGCAACAACGCCATGTATCCCCGTGACCTGACCCCCGGCAGCCTGTATATGCAGACCTTGGAGCTGCTGGAGCAGTCCTGGTACACCATGGCAAAGACTTTCCCGCAGGTGACACAGTGGGAGGTGGGCAACGAGTGGAATCTGGACCAGTTCCTGCATCCCCAGGGATGGAAACCCGGTGCGCCCGGCTTCTCAGAGGACGAGAAGATGGATATCGCCGTTGACCTGATGTATTTCTCGGCCAAGGGCGTTCGCCGGGGCAACCCGGACGCCAAGGTGGTTTCTTTCTCTCCGGCTGTGACGCAGCCCAATCTGGGAGGACACAGCGCTGCCATTTACTATCCGCCGAGCTATGGAATTGCGCTGGCCATCAGCCAGGTTTACGAGCGTATCAAGAGCGGGAACTTCTGGTCTGATAAGACGGATGATTTCTTTGATCTGGTGGCCATTCATCCCTATATGCTGACGCAGATCATGCCCATGGCGGCCAGCAACGACTATCCTGCCGAGCGCCGTTTCTTCCGGACGGAGGAGGTTGACGCCGGATGGCGCGCTCCTATTGATATGGTCTACACCATCATGTCCATGAACGGCGACGGGAAGAAGCAGATGCTGCTGACGGAGATGGGCTTCTCCGACTGGCAGATCCCCGGCTTGGACGAAAAGCAGGCCGCTATGCAGGAAGACCTGTTTGAATTCATCAAGACAATGCCCTATGTGAAGACGATCCATTCTTTCCGGCTGTACGCGCCGAAGCCGGAGGAGGTGGACGAAGGCTTCCTGCCCATGGGCGAGGTATGCTTCGGTATGTTCCAGAAGGATGAAAACGGCCAGTATCAGCCGCGAAAGAAAGCCTATGTACTGCAGAAGATTTACGGCGGCACGAAAGAACTGAAATAAAGGGAGGAGAAAAACGTGGCAAGAGAATACTTAAAAGGCAGTATGTTCGATCAGGACGGTTGGCAAACAAGGGTCACGACCAACCGCATCACCGCAAAAGAGCGAGTCTTAGGGCATATCATTGGCCCCGGCCTTGTATATGCATTTTACAGTGTTGTTTTGGCGCTCCGTGAGCTGTACTACATGGACATCCTCCGCATCAATGAGGTGTTCAATAATAACTATACTTACCTTTATATGACCACCGTCACCACGCTGGTGGGTATCGCCACGGGCCTGTTTATCAACCACATGACAGAAAAGACAGTTTGCCGCGCCGGACGCTTCCGTCCCTATGTTCTGATGGGCTCTTGGATCATGGCTATCTCTGGTTTCTTTGTGTTCTGGTCGCCGTTCGCGGCTGGTTCCATGCCCCAGCTTGTATGGCTGTACATCTTTAACATCCTCTACACTTGCCTTGGTCTTCCCATGTGGAATCTGCGCGCTCAGATGCTCTCTGTTACCAGCCGCAATGTTCTGGAGCGTAACAGTTTGACAACGCTTCGTTCCAGCATAACCGTCATGATAGCGGGTATGATCGTGGCCTTGGGCATCACCGGCGCCCTTTATCCGGCTGTCCTTCAGAGGGACCTCAGCGGTAGATCCTGGCTCATCACGATTGGCATCTTCGCTGTGCTGGCGGTGGGCTTCTCCTTTATGGAATATTTCTGGACCCGTGAGCGTGTCACGGAGGATAACAAGAATGTTCTGGCGGATGAGAGCGGCGTTGCGACTGTAACTGTGCCATTTACCCAGCAGCTCAAAAACGCGCTCACCAATAAGTATTTTCTGCTTGCCGTTTTAGCTACTATCGGCTTTACCTTTTATGATTACATCCAGGGTGGCAATGCCAGGGTCAACATGATCACCTATATCCTGGGCGGCAATGCGGAAAACGGTATGCAGATGCTGTA
>JAFLRQ010000142.1 GCA_022511395.1 Agathobacter sp.
GCTCTGTCACCCTTCCGGTCTGCTCGAAATATGGGACAAAGAATGCCGGAGACTTGACCCTGCCGGAATCCGATGGGTCCAAAAAGCGAATCAACGCCTCGGCGCCAATGATTTTTTCTGTTCGGATGTCCACTTTCGACTGGTAATAAGTCGCAAAATCCTTGTTCACATCCACCGAATCCAACAGCTTTTCCCGCTCGTGCTGATCCTTAATGGTCTTTTCAAGCGATTCATCATAGACCTTTATTTCGCTGATATGGCTATTGCTCAGCGTATCAACTGCCTGGCTTGCATAGTTTACAGCCACATGCAGATTGCTGCTCTCCGGCGGGACAAAATAAATGCCCATATGTATTGCCATGCGGTTTTCGGTTTCATCATAAATGCGCTTTTCAATCTCGTGAACCAGATCTCGTACACGCTCCAGAAGTGCATCCTGACTGTTATAGGCAAGCAAAAGCACAAAACGGTCGCCCTGGCTTCGCGAACGGATTTCCTTTCGTTCATCCACATTGCGATAGAGCATGTCTGCAACGGTCTCAAGAAGTTTTTGACCCGCATTCCATCCATAGATAATGTTAAAGTGCCTGAACTGTGATACATTCAGATAAGCAACTGCATACTGATGCTCCTTTCGTTCGGGCAGAAGCTTCATCCTTCCCCAGTAAATCAGATAATTCAAATTCCAGATGTCCATGCTGGTGTCCTTGTACATGAGCTTCTGGATCTTTTTGTTGTTCAAAATGATTTGTCGGGCCACAAGTATGACTGCGATGATGATAAGGCACAGGATAACAATGATCGCCACACTGTTGTTGCGGACAAAACGATCCACCGTCATCAGAGAATAGACGTTATTTTCCATCATATAGTCGCTGACGGTCTTGGCGTCAATGACAGAAATTGTTTTCCGCAAAACGCCGCCCAACGCGGAATCCTCATTTTTGCGGATTGCCATGGAAACTGCACAAGTCTCATTTAAGACCTGCTTGACCTCCATCTTGTTGTACCTAAGCTCCGTGCTCAACAAATATTCCGCCAGATAACCATCGCAGAGCGCTGCGTCTGCCGTCCCCTTTCGCACAGCTTCCAGACATTCCTGCTGCGTGCCATAGGTCTGGATGCTGACTAAACCTGTGTCAACCGCATGAGATGCCTCGGTATACAGGTACGGAACCATTGCGAGGGAGGACAGGCTCCCAAGGCTTTTACGGTCTTTCATGATAACTACAAGCGGAATATTCGCGTATTCCTTGACGAAAGTCTGATTATAGGAGGTGAGCGTCTCTGATGCGTCCGTGCAGTACGCAATAATGTCAATGGCTCCACTCTGCAGCGCAGACTCTGCCTCCTGCATCGTATTCAATTTTTGGTAGGTTAAATGCAGTCCGACCGATGCCGCATTGCTTTCAAGCAGGTCGCGCGTCAGCCCGCGATACTCTCCCTTCTCTTCATAGGAAAACGGATAGAAGCCGTCTAAATAGCCGACCACAACCTCAGGGCCTGATGCGAGATATTTCTTTTCTTCTGTAGTAAACACGATGGTTTTATCAAATCTGCTCTGATAATACTTATTCATCAAGTCCGTTTCCAGCTGCGGCTGGTTGATCCTCAAATCCGCAATGGCCTGATTCAATTCTCGCATCACACTGTCGTTGCCCTGATAGGAAATATAGTAAAAAGGCATGGGTGCAAAGCGCCCGATGAGGCGATGTCCCTCTTTTGTCTCTGTAAATGTATGTACGATGGCATCGACTTCCCCCTGCTCTAATGCCACCCTGAGATCAGCCGTGGAATTGTATTCCTTCAATGTATAATTGCTTACACCATTGTCATTTAAATACTGTAAAAATTCCGCCCTCCGCACATAGGTTTTTACGATGCCGCAGGTAATGCCCTTCATTGCCTCAAAATCTTCATATGCAAGAGAGCTGTCCGGACTCACCGCAATCACACCAAAGGTGTAACCACTGGAAAGATTTGCGTACTGGTAAACCTCCGCGCGCTCTACCGAATACTGTGCGGATCCGACAAGGTCTACCTCCTGCGCTGACAACAGTGAAAGCGCGTCATCCCAGCTTCCGCATTGGACATATTCGATCTCCCAGCCGACATAATTGCACAGCTCGTTCAGATAGTCAACATCCATTCCGCCCAGCGTTCCGTCTTCATACGTTTCGTTGTAGCCGTCCATCGGGAAAAAGGCGATCCTTACCGTCCGCAGCTCCTCTGCTTTGGCAACACCATGAAACATGCCAAATGCCATGAAAAATACAAACAGGCAGCTAAGCAGAACCTTTATCTTTTTTCTGTTGGCAGATTGAAATGTTCTTACTGTCATGTCACACCTCATTTCCTGACTATGTCCACCTCTATTCTATCATGCAGGCTCAGATGTTTCAAGGAAATACAACGATTTGTGTATTCTAAAAAAAGAGATGCCGCTGGGGCATCTCTTGAAAGGTATCTGACAAAATATGCAATTACTTTCTCTTTCTGATTGCTATGATGGCAGAGCCTAAAATCACAAGGGCTACCACTGCGGGAGCTGAGCCAGTATCTCCGGTTTTAGGAGCATTTGTATCAGATGAACCAGATCCATTAGGTGTATCAGCCGGATCAGAACCATCAGTTGAATCGGAGCCGTCAGCTGCATCAGAGCCGTCATTTGCTGCAGTTGTTTCAGCTGCAATGCCGCTGAGCGTGCAATTCTCACCTG
>JAFLRQ010000143.1 GCA_022511395.1 Agathobacter sp.
CTAAATTCTGCTTTAACCGCAAATCTAATATCTGACCTTAAGTTGCTGACATTGAATCCCTATTTGCTAACCTACCCTTCCTTCTTTGCTAATGGGCGGTGCTGATATACCATCCGCTCTGCCTCCGCTAAGGAATCATAGCCACCGGCAATACAGTTCCCAATATCTCGCTCCTTGTTATAGGAATAGTGGTTATAGTAGAGTCCGTTAGGATACTGTTTGATAACAATATCCTCATCCTTGTGTTTGAATCTGGCAATAATCATGTTCACTTCTCCTCCATAAAAGCATAATTCTGTGATACGTTCCGTACCCTCTACTATTACAGGGCAGCAAACCGGATTGCTAACCACCCTGTCCATATTTTTTAATCCGCACCTTCAGGCCGTACCGCTTGGCAAGGTCGATCATGTGCTTGGTGCCACGGCTCTCACCGTTCCAAAAGGCCGCCAGGGCGTCCGCGTTCTGCGCCATTTGCTCGTTGCGGAGATACCCGGCGCGTTTTCCGTACAGCTTCCAGTTGGCGGGATAGTAATCCACACGGTAGCCGTGTTCTTTGGCGTACTGTTCTCCCAGCGTGTCCGCGCCCTTGGCCTGCCCGCAAACAACGACGATCTCCTCTGTGATGTTACGGAGAAGATTGTCCATTGTCGCGCTCAGAAGCTGGTATTCATTGAAGTCGCGCCCACCGGCGATGATGACTCGAAACATGGCGGTCACTCCTGATAATCCATACAAGGAGTATGGCTTCCCCATCTGAGATGCTCTACACCCGATAAGGAATTGTTCGGGTCAAATTCATGTTCAGGCAGCGCACAGCGTCCAACAACTATGTCCGCATATCTGGTTTGCTCGTAGCTTTTATCAATTTCTGCAACGGTAAACCCGTCCGAAATAAAGTGAATACATTTTTCACAGCAATCATTCATTACTAATCCTCCTCTACATAGTCTCGCAGGTAGTCCAAGGCGCTTTCGATGGCGTCCCTCTCGCCCTCCAGATCCTCGATTTTCTCTTGGAGCTTGTCGTAGCGTTCCTGCTCCTTCTCGGTCATCTCACGGTCGTGTTCTTCGGCACGTTCCTCGATCTCGCCCTGCTTGCCCGTCAGGTCGTCGATCATGTTTTCCAACCGTTCCAAAATGTTTTCCAGAGCTTCCACATATTTGTTTAGCTTAATCATTTTCAACACCTCCACTTCTATATACAAAAACGGGGAGGGGCTTGCTAACCCCCTCCCCGAAATTTTACTGGTCAGATATTTTGAACCTCAGTTCCTGTCGTTCCTCGGTATAGTCATCATATTTGTGCTGCCGTTTGACCATCACCGTCCCAGCCAATTCCGCACCGGCTTCCACCAAGGCATGAATACTTTCCATTAAAGCGGAACTGGACTCCGTTACAGCAATCTCGGATATACCAGCCTCACGCAAAGCAGCCACGAAGTCAATGGCTTCCTGTTTTGCGTCTCTGCCCCAGGGAACGTCCGCCGCCTCAAACATATCCGTCTTAAACTCAAGACTGCTCTGCCATGCACGATAGGCATACCAAGCACCATAGGGCACTTCTTTCCGTGTTTTCTTGCCCATAGCATAGAAGTAATCTGTGGCCTGCGGGTTTATGGCCGCCAGCGGCGGGCAGTAGCGGACACAATTTTTCTCGTCCACCACACAACCGTCCTCACGCAGGAAGAAATGGCACAAAGAGCTTGCACCGGGGGTGCAGACGCCATTATGGTCAAGGCGTCCAGTGAGCTTGTCAAGTATGATTTGGACATGAACAAGATCGCCGACCTGATTGACAGTCTATGCGCCATGAGTAAGGTTGTCAACGGAGAGAGTAAAGAAGGTGCGGCGTAATGGATCTCCAAGAAATTTTGCTGGGAGGCAGCGGCGCTCTTTTCATTGTATTGGCGTTGATCCAAATTAGTCCGCTCAAAATCAACCCGTGGTCTGCTATCGGGCGGGTGATCGGGCAGACTCTCAACAAGGACGTTATGGACGAGCTGAAGACAATCAAAAAGGCTCAGGCAGAGACGCGGGAGACGCTTGACGATCATATTCGTATGGACGACGAGCGCAATGCCGATCTGCACCGTGCCTACATTCTGCGCTTTAACACAGAGCTGTTGCGCGGCATCGAGCATACCGAAGAGGGTTTTAACGAGATACTTTACAATATCGACTGCTATGAACGGTACTGTGAGGAGCACCCCAAGTACCAGAATAACAGAGCGGTACACGCCATCCGTCACATCAAGAAAGTGTATGATGAGCATTTGGAAAATGGGACCTTTTTGAAGGTGTGATATTTATAGGGAACCGGTTTTATGGCCGGTTCCCTATTTTTTTGTGTATTGATTCATGGGAATATAGACAAAAAAAGAGTACCAACCTCTCGGCTGGCACTCCTTTTGCTATACCAAAATCCTTTTCATTTGTCGTAAGGTTGTCGTAAAGTTTTCAATCTTGAGACATGAAATCCTCGGAAACCGTTGCGCTGCAATGACTTCTTAATCTAATGGCCTCATCGTCGGGAACAAAATCACTTCCCGGATGGAATCCGAGCCGGTCAGCAGCATCACGCACCTGTCAATGCCGATGCCCATGCCGCCGGTGGGGG
>JAFLRQ010000144.1 GCA_022511395.1 Agathobacter sp.
CGGATTTCCTCGCCGACCTTCTCCGACGGATGCTCGGACGCCAGCTTTCTCATCGCCTTGAAATGTACCTGACGGCCTGCCGTTGACATATCCAAAAGGAATTCCTTCGCAAAGGATCCATCCTGAATATCGGCGAGAATCTTCTTCATGGTCTTCTTGGTCTCCTCGGTGATGATCTTCGGACCTGTCACATAATCGCCGTACTCCGCCGTGTTGGAGATGGAATAGCGCATTCCCGCAAAGCCGGACTGATAGATCAGGTCCACGATCAGCTTCATCTCATGAATGCACTCGAAATATGCGTTTCTCGGATCATAGCCCGCCTCGCACAGCGTCTCAAAGCCGGCCTGCATCAGCGCGCACACGCCTCCGCAGAGCACTGCCTGCTCGCCGAAGAGATCCGTCTCTGTCTCGGTGCGGAAGGTCGTCTCAAGTACGCCTGCCCGCGCTCCGCCGATGCCCAGCGCATATGCCAGAGCCATATCCAGAGCCTTTCCGGTGGCATCCTGCTCCACAGCCACCAGGCACGGAGTTCCCTTGCCCGCCTGATACTCGGAACGAACGGTGTGTCCGGGAGCCTTTGGAGCGATCATGGTCACATCCACATCCTTCGGCGGCTTGATGCAGCCAAAGTGAATGTTGAAACCGTGCGCAAACATCAGCATATTTCCGGCCTCAAGGTTCGGCTCGATATCCTTCTTATACATGTCGGCCTGCAGCTCGTCGTTGATGAGGATCATGATAATATCCGCCTTCTTTGCCGCCTCAGCCGCAACATAAACCTCAAAGCCCTGCTTAACCGCGCGATCCCACGATTTGCTGCCCTCATATAATCCGATGATGACATGGCAGCCGGACTCCTTTAAATTCAGCGCGTGAGCATGTCCCTGGCTCCCGTAACCGATGATCGCAATGGTCTTGCCTTCGAGGAGAGAAAGATTACAGTCCTCCTGATAGTAAATTTTTGCTTCTGACATTTGATTGTCCTCCTAAACATATATATAAATTTATATTGCCAGCTCAATCCAAAAAGCAGACGTCCGAAGACCCCCGCGTCAGTCCGGTGAGCCCGGTCCTCGCAAGCTCCAAGATCTCATATCCGCTCAGAAGATCCAGAAATGCATCCAGCTTGTCCTGATGCCCCACCAGTTCAATCACCATCGAGTCGTGCGTCACATCCACAATCTTGCCGTGAAAAATCTCCGTCACATTCATGACGGCCTGACGCTCGGTATCCTTTGCCCGGATTTTCACAAGAATCAACTCTCTCGTCACGGAGAATCCCGGTTCCAGCTTCTTGATATCCAGCACGTCCTCCAGCTTCTGGAGCTGCTTTTCAATCTGCTCTAAAATCTGCTCGTCCCCGCTCGCCACGATGGTAATCCGCGTATATTTCGGATCCGCCGTCACTCCCGAAGAAAAACTGTCAATATTGTATCCTCTGCGGCTGAACAGCCCGGATATGCGGTTCGTAACGCCCGGATTGTTCTCAACCAAAAGGGATAACACCTGTTTTCGCATTGATCTGTCCTGCCACCTTCCAAGAATCTATTACCCAATATAATACTGTGCGGTTGGTTTGTCAACCGCAAGATAAACGCCGCAAACCTAAGCGCTGTCAGGAAAGTGAGCTGAGCTCGCCGCTGCAGTACCGCAGAATCAGCTGCACATCCATGATGTCCAAACGTCCGTTTTTGTTCACATCCACAGCCCACAGCTCCGCATTTGTGAGCGCTCTCTCATCATTGTAATACTGAAGGGCATACCCCAGGTCGATCAGATTGACCCGGTTGTCTCCGTTCAGATCGCCGAGAAGCCGCTCCTTCTCCGTGATCGTCACCGTGCAGGTCGTTGTGGCCGCGTACTGAAGCTCCGCGGCTGTCTGATTGTCCACTGTTTCCACAGTCAGCACAACCGGAGTGGTTCCGGCCTTGGAGGCCTGTGTTCCTGTCCTGCCTGTCGTCTGCTCCAGCACACGGAAATTCAGATACATGAGCGGACCGGTCGTCTTTACATCGCCTTTTCCCGTGAGGTTTATGGTCAGCTTCGACCCCGTCTGTGAGAGGGTATAGCTGTCAAGCTGCACCGTGCTCCCGTAGACATCCGAGAACTTCAGCGAGTCGTATGCCAGCTTTGTCGGATCGAAGGTCACAGAGATCCCCAGCGCGGAGAATCCCTCGTTGATCATCAGCTTTACCGGCACGGCAATTGCTTCGGAGCCTGAGACGGGATCCGTACCGATAATGACCAGCTTTGATCTGGTTCCGCTTCCGGTGCTCTGGTTTTTCTTCGTGATCGTCACCTGGCAGGAATCCTTTGCCTCGTCTAACACAAATACATCGCCAGCCTGATTCGTTACCTCCTCCGCGGCAAGATCCACCCACGTTATCGTTTCCGTAGATGTCGACCCCGTCCCAGTGCTGCCCGATTTTTGCCCCACCACGCGGAAATTCAAATAGCACAGCTTTTTGTTGGTTCCGCTGGTCTCCCCTTCAATGTCAAATCTTATTGGCACCTTCGA
>JAFLRQ010000145.1 GCA_022511395.1 Agathobacter sp.
AGATTATCTTCTACTCCCATGAGGAGGAGGAATCCATGTGCAAGCGTGTGATTGGGCTGCCGGGTGAGAAGGTGACCTTTGTGGGTGGCCGCGTGTATATTGACGGCGTGCCGCTGGATGAGTCGGCCTATCTGGATGAGAGTGTGCAGACGGAGAGCGACGATGAGTTTCTGGTGCCGGAGGACAGCTATTTTTTGCTGGGAGATAACCGGGAGATCTCGCTGGATTCCCGATTTTGGGATGAGCCTTTTATCCATATTGACGATATTCAGAGTAAGATCTTTTTTGTGATACCTTTCCACAAGCTGCCATGGTTTTAGCCGGCGTGCTGTGGATGATAAATTTTCTGTGTTTTTAGATGGGGGAATGAAGATGTATACGACGAGAGAGCTGCAGGATGAGATCATCCGGCTGAAAAAGGAAAACGATGTCTGTATTTTGGCACATGCTTACCAGTCTCATGATATCTGGGAGGTTGCGGATTATGTGGGAGATTCCTATGGGCTGAGCGTGCAGGCGGCGAAGGCGGAGCAGAAGACGGTGCTGATGTGCGGCGTGCGCTTCATGGCGGAGACCGTGAAAATTTTGTCTCCGGAGAAAAAAGTTCTCCTCTCAAGCGCGAACGCGGGCTGTCCGATGGCGGAGCAGATGGATGTGGAGATGATCTCCCGGGTGAAACAGATGTACCCGGATTATACGGTAGTGGCGTATATCAACACCACATCGGAGCTCAAAACGATCTGCGATGTGTGCGTGACCTCCTCCTCGGCGGTTCAGATCGTGAAAAATATCGACAACAAGAATATCTTATTTATCCCGGACTGCAATCTGGGGCGCTGGGTGGCGAATCAGATTCCGGAGAAAAATATCAAGCTTCTGCAGGGCGGCTGTCCGACCCATGTGAGGATGTCCGTGCAGGATGTGGAGGCGGCAAGGGCTGCACATCCCAATGCGCTGCTCCTTGTGCATCCGGAATGTCTGCCGCATGTGAGCGCGCAGGCCGATTACATAGGGAGCACCACCGGAATTATGGATTACGCAAAAAAGAGCGACGCGGATGAGTTCATTATCGGAACGGAGAACAGCATTGTGCAGCACCTGCAGTTTGAATGTCCCGACAAGCGCTTTTACCCGCTGTCTAAGGACTGCGTCTGCCATAACATGAAGCTGACGACGCTGGGGGATGTCTACGCCTGCGTGCGGGGCGTTGGCGGCGAGGAGATCACGCTGGAGGACGAGGTGAGAGAGGGGGCAAAGCGCTGTATTGATGCGATGCTGGCCCTGAGCGCGGCCAATTGAAAAAACAAGACTTGAAAAGAGAGCTATTATGGCAGAATAACAAGTAGGGAATTTATAAGGGGCTGTTTTTCAGCCCCTTAAACTATTATTCCGCGATCAACTCGCTTGTCGCAACCCGCTTAATCTTATGGGAAGCCATATAAGCAAAGAGTGTGAAACAGAGACAGACTGCGGCAGCCGGCACCAATAACGAGAGCCATGTATAGTGCAGGATCACTTTCGATAAACCGATCAGGCGCAATATGATACCCAAAAGCTTATCGGAAAGCAGGATGCTTAAAATCGTCCCCAATCCGGCTCCAAGCATGCCGATCCACAGGAACCGCAGCGCAAAGCCTATTCTAAGATGCTTTGCAGTAAAGCCTATCGACTTATAGATGCCGATATCCCTTCTCTCGCGTATAAAAGCCTTGTTGCATACCATGGCCACCACAACCAATGCAAACAGGATGGAAAAGCTGTAAATCACTGTTTTTAGCAGGGATACTACCATATCAAACTCCCTCATGTCCAGATCATCGGAATCCTTTATCACTTTAACCTCCAGCAGGTCTCCGTATTGTCTTGCAATTTCTTCCGCTATCACATCCGCTGCCGCTTGATCCGCCAGTACATAGTATCTGGAATACATGGTTATGTCAGCTAATTTTTCTGCTCCGCTCATGCCCATGGCAAAGGTTGTTCCGCTGTCATTTGCAGACTGGAAAATGCCGGAAATGATATACTCAGCTTCCCGGTCCCCTTTTGTGACCGTCACTTCATCCCCCATTCCGATCTCCAGCATATCCGCTACCATTTCCGTGATTACGATCTCATTATCATAAAGAGGGGCTCTGCCTTTTAAAATCCCCTGCATGTACTCCGGATAGGCAAACACTTGTAAGTACAGGTTTTCTCCGTTTACCGAGGCATAACTGTTTACCCAAAAATTCTTTTCTTCTATCTTGGAATAGGACTCTGCGATCTCATCGATCTTCTCCCATGAAATATCAACATCCATGTCTGTGTAATAAACTTCCATGTCCGGCACGACCATTCCCATTGCCCGCAGAGCGCTGTTCGAGGAAAGCAGGTTTCCCGTGAGTGTCACCGTGATCATGGAAAACGCAAGGATAGCAGCAATACAGAC
>JAFLRQ010000146.1 GCA_022511395.1 Agathobacter sp.
CAGTTGGTTAGAGCAACCGGCTCATAACCGGTCGGTCCTGGGTTCGAGTCCCCGATGGTCCATTGTGGTAAGGAGGAAAGGTTTTGTTGGGCAAGTGCCATCGGCACTTGACACCCTCCTTGAGAGAGTTGAACGGGATTTGCGCCATGAGGGATCCGCTGCGCGGATGGCGCAAAGGATTCTAAGGAATCCCCCCACTTCGTGGGTCCCCCCTTAGAATAAGGCCCAGTGGCTCAGTTGGTTAGAGCGCCGCCCTGTCACGGCGGAGGTCACGGGTTCGAGTCCCGTCTGGGTCGTTTCTTTGATTTAATAATACGTGCGGGTATGGCGGAATAGGCAGACGCGATGGACTTAAAATCCATTAGTAGTGATACTGTGCCGGTTCAAGTCCGGCTACCCGCATTACAGCCGGACACTTATTTTGGTACAGTGCGTATCATGATTGGTGTCTGTTTTTTGTTTTCGGCTGACCAATGATACGCGGCGGAAACCGCTGATTGAAACAGGAGAGGAGTCCGTATGAAGATTAAAATAAAAAATGCGAGCTGCGAGGAGGTGCTGGCACTTCCGGCGGAGCCGCACAGACGGCCAATGCGCCAGAGCCCGCTGTTTCGGCTGCTGTTCAAGCTGTTGTCGGCGCCGGACTTAAGAGCGACTCATTTTACATACCGCAAGCTCGGAATGGAAAAGCTGGGGAAGAAAGAGCCCTGTCTGATTCTGATGAATCATTCCAGCTTTATTGATTTAAAAATTGCTTCCACCGTTCTTTTTCCCAGATCCTTTCATATTGTCTGCACCTCGGACGGATTTGTGGGAAAAGCTGGATTGATGCGCGCCGCGGGCTGTATTCCCACGAAGAAATTTGTGACGGATGCGGTGCTGGTGCGCGATATGATGTACGCGCTTAAAAAGTTAAACAGCTCCGTGCTGATGTTCCCGGAGGCCAGCTACAGCTTCGACGGCACGGCGACGCCGCTGCCGGACAGCCTTGGAAAGTGTCTGAAGATTCTGGGTGTGCCTGTGGTGATGATCCGCACCTACGGAGCCTTTGCGAGAGATCCGCTGTACAATAATCTGAAGCTGCGCAAGGTGGATGTGTCGGCGGATATGACCTATCTTTTGTCTCCCTCGGAGATCGCGGAAAAGAGCGTGGAGGAGCTGAACGATATTTTGGCGGAGCAGTTTTCCTTTGACAATTTCCGCTGGCAGCAGGAGAACCATGTCCGCATTGGGGAGGATTTTCGCGCCGATGATCTGAACCGGGTGCTGTACAAATGCCCGAACTGCCGCGCTGAGGGCCGGATGCTGGGCAAAGGAATCAGGCTCTCCTGCGGTGCCTGCGGCAAGGAATACGAGCTGACGGAGTACGGCTTTGTGAAAGCGGTGGAGGGAGAGACCGAGTTTTCGCATGTCCCGGACTGGTATCGCTGGGAGCGGGAGTGTGTGCGGGAGGAGATTTTGGCTGGAACCTACGCTCTGGATGTGGCGGTGGAGATCTGCATGATGGTGAATACAAAATGTATTTACAGAGTGGGGAAAGGGAGGCTTAGGCACAGCAGGGAGGGCTTTCATCTGACCGGCTGTGACGGGAAGCTGGACTATTCCCAGAAGGCCATTGTCTCCTACAGTCTTTATTCGGATTATTACTGGTACGAGGTGGGCGACATGATCTGCATTGGAGATACGGATGTACTTTACTATTGTTTCCCCACGGAGGGCGGAGACGTGGTGGCAAAGACGAGGCTTGCCGCCGAGGAGCTGTACAAGCTGGAAAAGAGCGGGGAGTTCAAGAAATAGTATTGATTTTAAAAGGAATTTTTGCTAATATGATGTGAGCATGCAAATGATACGCATGCTTGTGAAGTAATTTGTTGTGCATGATGTAGCGAGACTGTTATGGGTTCCGTAGGAAAACAATCGATAAACAATTGGATCACGATCCCCAATGCGCTGACGATGACTCGGATTGTCGGTGCGGGGATTTTGTTGTTATTTTCACCGCTATCGATGGGCTTTTTTGCGGTCTACAGCATCTGCGGCGCTTCGGACGTGCTGGATGGATATATCGCCAGACTGACCGGACAAGCGGGGGAGATCGGCGCAAAGCTGGACAGCATCGCGGATCTTTTGTTCTACTCAATGACTCTGATCAAAATTTTCCCGCTGCTCTTTGGAATGCTTCCGCTGTGGCTCTGGATTGCGACCGGCGGAGTGGTGCTGATTCGCGTGATTTCTTATCTGGCTGTGGCCGTCAAGTATCACCGTTTTGCCTCCATGCACACATATTTGAATAAGATTTCCTCGTTCATGCTTTTTTGGACTCCTTATTTGATGAAGACGCATTACATTATTCACTATTGTGTCATATCATGCGTGGTGGCGGCAGTGGCCGCGGTGCAGGAGCTG
>JAFLRQ010000147.1 GCA_022511395.1 Agathobacter sp.
TTCCTCCATATCCTGTTTTGAAATCGGCAGAAACCCTTCGTACATGCGCTATTCCCACTCTTTTACTCTTCAATGTCAACCAGTTTGCTCGCTCTCTCCTTGATCTCCCGCTCTGCCACATCGTCCGGAGCCTGCTCGTAGCGTGCAAACTCATATGAGAAATTGCCGCTTCCGCTGGTCATGGAGCGCAGCTGCGTGTTGTAGCCGTACAGCTCCAGATACGGAATGTCCGCCGTAATCTCCTGATATCCGTTCTCCGCATTCATATTCATCACGCGGCCCCTGCGCTTGTTCAAATCTCCCATGACATCGCCGGTGTAAGCGTCCGGTACAGTGACCTTGAGCGTCGCAATCGGCTCAAGCAGCACCGGTGAAGCCTCCAAAAATCCCTTTTTGAACGCCTGTGCAGCCGCTACCTTAAACGCCATCTCGGAGGAGTCCACCGGATGGTAAGAGCCGTCGTAAAGCACTGCCTTGACGCCGATTACCGGGTAGGCCGCCAGCGGTCCGCTCTTTACCGCCTCCGCAATTCCCTTCTCCACCGCCGGGAAGAAGTTCTTTGGCACGGCGCCGCCCACCACACACTGGTCAAACACATAGGGCGTGTCCAGATCACCGGAGGGCTCGAAGGTCATCTTGACATGACCGTACTGTCCGTGACCGCCGGACTGTTTTTTGTACTTATACTCCACATCGGATTTCTTGCGCAGCGTCTCGCGGAACGCAACCTTGGGACGCTTTAGCTCGATCTCTACCTTATATTTGTCTGCCAGCACACTCTGCACGATTTCCAGATGCTGGTCTCCCATACCGTAAAGCAGTGTCTGGCGGTTCTCGCTGTCGTTCACATAATTTAACGTCAGATCCTCCATGAGAAGCTTCTGGATCGCCTGCGAAATCTTATCTTCATCTCCCTTGGTCTTCGCCGTGTAGCGCATGGAAACATAGGGCTTGGAAATATTCGCGCGGATGTAGGTCACCGGATTGCTCCGCGTAGACAGAGAATCCGTGGTCACCGTCTTTGTGAGCTTGGCGAGCGCACCGATATCCCCCGCATGCAGCTCCGCAACCTCTTCCGCCTTGTTGCCGCGCATCACATACAGATGTCCGGTTCTCTCGTCGCAGTCCTTGTGATAGTTAAACAGCACATCGTCCGTCTTCAGCACGCCGGAATTCACCTTGATCAACGAGTACTTGCCGATATACGGGTCAACAATCGTCTTGAACACATACGCGCTCTTGGGCTTGGAAAAGTCATAGTTCGCCTGATAGACCTCATTTGTCGTCGTGTTGATGCCCGCGCACTCCCTCTTGTCCGGACTCGGAAAATACTTGACAATATCGACCATGAGGGTGAACATGCCGCGCGCCATAACATTCGAGCCCATAAGTACCGGCACAATCGAGCCGTCAATGACATTCACGCGCAGCGCCTGACGGATCTCGTCCTCCGAGAACTCCTCCCCGCCGAAATAGCGGTCCATAAACTCCTCGCTGGTCTCCGCCACCGCCTCCATGAGCGCCTCGCGGCAAATGCCGAGATTCTCCTGCGAGTACTCCGGCACGTCGAATTTGTCCACGGTTCCCTTGTCGTTCCAGCGCTTCGCTTTCTGCTGAACCACATTGACATAGCCCACAAACTGTCCGTTCTCACGGATCGGAAGGTGGAACGGCGCAATTTTCTTCCCGTAGAGCTCCTGCAGATCCTCCACCACCTGACGGAAGCTTGCATTGTCCACGTCCATCTCCGTGACAAAAATCATGCGGGGAAGCTTGTATTTCTCACAGATTTCCCACGCGCGTCTGGTTCCGGTCTCAATGCCCGCCTTGCCGGACACCACAATGATCGCCGCGTCCGCCACGGACACTGCTTCCTCCACCTCGCCGACAAAGTCAAACAATCCGGGCGTGTCCAAAATATTGACCTTCACATCGTCCCAGGGAATCGGAATCACGGATGTATGAATAGAAAACTGCCGCTTTGTTTCCTCCTTGTCATAGTCGCTGATGGTGTTGCCGTCTGTCACCGTGCCCATCCTGTTTGTCAAACCTGCCAGATAGGCCATCGCCTCTGCCAGCGATGTCTTGCCACACCCCCCATGCCCAAGAAGTACCACGTTGCGGATCTTGTCAGTCGTGTAAACATTCATAGTAAATACCCTCCTAATAAGTAATCTTGCACGGTGTACGGTCTGTTTTCAGGTCACCCATGCAGTATATAGTTATATTGTACTAAAATCTCGTCCCTTTTACAACCGTTTT
>JAFLRQ010000148.1 GCA_022511395.1 Agathobacter sp.
TTATTTCGCAAGTGCGTACTCCTGTCCGAGCTGCCGGTTCGTATGCCGAATCAGAAAAGCAACAGTTCCCACCAGCGCAAGCACTACGGCGAATCCCGCTGCCGCCGCTCCGACATTTAAAGCCCCCGGCGCAGTGATCAGTGTCCCGACGGTGTACACCAGATAAGACACGGTATATCCCACTCCGAGCTCCAGCCCGATCCCGCCCCAGATCCATTTCGCACTCTTCATCTCAGAATTCATGGCACCGATGGCGGCAAAGCAGGGAGGCGTGTAGAGATTGAACATCAGGTAGGCAAGCGCCGCAACCTTCGTGATTGCCATCACGCCCGCAACTCCCGCTCCGGCGCCCTCCATCAGCACCAGCTCCTCCGTGTCAATCAGATTCTCGATTCCATAGCAGACCGCCAGTGTGCCAACGACATTCTCCTTCGCAATAAATCCCGTCACCGCCGCCGCGGCAAGCTGCCAGCTCAACACCCCCACCACCGGAACCAACAGATAGGCAAAGGGACGGGCAAGCCCTGCAAGAATGGAGGCATCCGCAGTCTCCGCGATTCCAAGGCTCCAATCCAGCGTCTGCATGATATGAACCGCCGTATTGCAGAGAAGAATGATGGTCGCCGCCTTCACAATATACGCCCATCCGCGGCCGCACATGGATTTGAATGCGCCCCAGAGGGAGGGAACCTTATACTCCGGCAGCTCGATGATAAAGAAGGATTTTCTCGCCTTGTAGCCGGCAATTTTGTTCACCAGCAGCGCTCCGAGGAAAATCAGTGCGATGCCGGAAAAATACATGAGAGCGCTCACCCAGCCCGCACCGCCGAAAAACGCACCCGCAAACAGCGCAATGACGGGAATCTTGGCACCGCAGGGCATGAACGGGGAAAGCATGGCAGTCGCCCTGCGCTCCCGCTCATTTCGGATCGTCCGGCTCGCCATGATACCGGGAACCGCACAGCCGACCGTGATGACAAACGGGATCACAGACTTGCCGGAGAGCCCGACCTTTTTAAATATCGGGTCGAGAACAACTGCCACCCTTGCCATATAACCGCAATCCTCCAGAAGGGCAATCAGAAAATACATGACCATGACCAGCGGCAAAAAGCCAATGACAGCAATCACTCCGTCGATCACTCCGTCAACCAGAATCGTGGACAACAGCGGCGACGCATTCTCACACAGACCGGCCACCCAATCCTGGAAGATTAGCAGCAAATCTACCAAAGAGTCCGCGATAAAAGGCCCCACCCACGCCTGAGAGATCTGGAACACCAGAAACATGACCACGGCAAAAATCGGGATTCCAAGCCATTTGTTTGTCAAAACCGCATCAATTCGATCGTCGGTATTTTTGTCTTTTGTTAGGACCTTGCGGGTCTCCACCTCTTTCACAATGTCGTTTACAAACGCGAAGCGCCTGCGGTCCGCTTCCTCCACCGCCTTTTTGTCCGTCAGGTCAATGTCGCCCTGATGGTAAGGCGCCTCCTGCACGGTGTTGGCACACGCTGCCGCAGCCTCCACCAGCTCCTTCAAGCCCTCTGCAGAGGTGGACACTGTATTCACCACCGGACAGCCAAGCTTTGCGGACAACGCCTCCGTCTGTACCTTCGTCTCTTTCTTCGCGCTAAGATCACTCTTGTTCAGCGCCACCACCACCGGAATGCCAAGCTCCAGAAGCTGCGTGGTAAAGAAGAGGCTGCGGCTCAAGTTGGTGACATCCACGATGTTGATGATGACATCCGGATTTTCCTTCCTGACATAGGAGCTGGTGATGCTCTCCTCGCTGGTGAACGGCGACATAGAGTACGCGCCGGGGAGGTCCACAGCGATCATCTGCTCCGCCCCTGTACTGTACACCTTCTTGATCGTATGCTCCTTCTTTGCCACGGTAACACCGGCCCAGTTGCCGACCTTCTCGTTTCGTCCGGTCAGAGCGTTGTACATCGTAGTTTTACCGGAATTTGGGTTGCCTGTCAATGCAATTCTCATAAAAATCTCCTCCT
>JAFLRQ010000015.1:0-11276 GCA_022511395.1 Agathobacter sp.
GTGAGGATGGCATTTTCCGGCAGAGAAGAAAGCAGTGTCCCGTCCTCTGCCAGCAGGTTCAATGCGTCCGCGTCCAGCACCAGCGCCGACGCCTTGCAGCGCAGCACATGAGTCAATAGCGCCTTTGCTCGCCCGTCCGTACCAATCCCCGGGCCAATGACCACAGAATCCGCCCAGCCAACCGCCTGCTCCACCTGTGCCCCATCCATCCTCTCACCGTAGACGGCAAGAATTGCCTCCGGCACTGTCGCCTGAATCACCGGCCGGTTCTCCTCTGCCGTGAGCACACGGACCAGGCCACAGCCTCCGCGGTACGCCGCCATTGCGCAGAGGCAGGCCGCTCCCGCCATGTTGACCGAGCCTGCAATGACCAGAACCTTTCCGTAGGTTCCCTTGTTGGAATGCGCGCGTCGCTCAGGGAGCGCAAGATCACTCTTTTCCAGTGCCGCCACCCTTGGCTTTGCCCCAAGAAAGCTCTCCTTTGTAATTCCGATGGGGACAATATGGACTGCTCCGCTCTTCTCATTCCCGGGCCACAAAAACTGCCCCAGCTTTCCGAAGGAGAAGGTAATGGTATCGTCCGCGTCAAACGCCGTCCCCGGCACACTCCCGTTGTCCGCTATGACCCCGGAGCTGATGTCAACCGCCACGCGCCAGGCTTCTTTCGCATTCGCCTGTTCCAGAACGCCCGCAAGCGCTCCCTCAACCCCTCGCGTCAGCCCGGTTCCAAACACCGCGTCCACAATCAGGTCATACGCGCCGTCTCCGGGAAATTCCCGCACCGCAGCAATTCCGTATGCCTCACAGATTTCCCTCTGCGCGCAATAGGAATCCGAAGGACGAAGTCCCGCCGCCTCCCCGCAGGCGAGCACCGTCACCCTGCGCCCGCGCAGCGACAAAAGACGCGCAATCGCCAGCCCGTCCGCGCCGTTGTTGCCGCAGCCGCATAGGATCAACGCCTGTTCCCAATGTCTGTTTTTTCTCTCTTCCAGACAAAAAAGCTCCCGGACGAATTCCATCGCCGCCTGTTCCATGAGCACCAGCTCCGGCACATGAAAATGCGAGGATGTGTTTTCGTCGAAGAGCTTCATTTCTTTCCCTGTTACAAGGTACTGCAAGCTATCATTCCCCCTTAGATTCTTCTTCCGTCCCCTTCTCGTACTTGATATCAAAGAGATCCAGAACCTCCGCGCCCAGAATATCATGCAGATACGCATAGATCTCGCGGTTGTTGATGTCACAGTTCTGCTTGTGGATGATGTTCTTTTTCAGGTCAATGCGCACCTGGTCAATCCACTCCTGAATCTCCTTTGAGGTCTCCGCGTTCACGCGGAGCTTTTCGTAAAAATAATCCATGCTCAGAAGCATCAGACGCTCGTTGTTTTCCCGGATCAAAAACGGGATATCCGCAAGCTCATCCTCGCACTCCGCGATCTTCTCATTCGCCTCGTCGATCATGCGCTTGCTCTCATCGAGCTTTTTTTCCCTCGATGCGTCCCCGTTTTCATCCATGTTCTGGACAATGCCGGACATCAGCTTTGTCTTTAGCTTTTTGTAATTCTGCAGATCTGTATTCAGCTTGCCCTGCCGTGCAAGGAGGCGGTTGACCTCCGCCTCGGCCTCCTTGACCTCCTCGGTCTTCCCGTGCACCGCAAACAGGCGATGCCACTTCTGATCCAGCACCAGCAACGGTACTTTTTTGTTTTTCAGAGCCTCTCTGAACGAGTCTTCATTGCCCATGCCACTCCCCCCTGTCATCTGCTACACTGTGCCTCAAGACCTTTACGGCTCAAGTCTTCTGCATCTTAAGCCATACCTCAAGCCTTCAATGCCTCAAGCCACCTACGCCTCAAGTCTCTTGCGGATTGCCCGGATAAATCCCTCAGAGCTTAGCACCGTCGGATTCTGAATCGATGTGATGAGCGCGAGATCCTTCGTCATCTCCCCCTCCTCGATTGTTCTCACGCAGGCCTGCTCCAGCCTGTCAGCAAAATCCACAAGCTCCGCAAGTCCATCCAGCTCTCCGCGTTTTCTCAGTGCACCGCTCCACGCAAAGATCGTCGCGACGGAGTTTGTGGAGGTCTCCTCTCCCGCCAGATGCTTGTAATAGTGGCGCTGTACGGTTCCGTGCGCCGCCTCGTACTCATAATAGCCCTCCGGCGACACCAGGACGGATGTCATCATCGCCAGCGATCCAAAGGCGGAGCTGATCATGTCAGACATCACATCACCGTCATAATTCTTGCAGGCCCAGATAAACCCTCCCTCCGACTTCATCACGCGCGCCACCGCGTCGTCGATCAGCGTGTAGAAATAAGTAATGCCCGCCGCGTCAAAGGCGTCCTTGTAATCCCTGTCAAAGATCTCCTGAAAAATGTCCTTGAAGGTGTGGTCATACTTTTTGGAGATGGTGTCCTTGGTCGCAAACCACAAATCCTGCTTCGTGTCCAGCGCGTACTTGAAACAGCTGTGCGCAAAGCTCTCAATCGAGTCATTGCGGTTGTGCTGTCCCTGAAGCACTCCGGCACCGGTAAATTCATGGATCAGCTCGCGCGTCTGTGTGCCGTCCTCCGCCGTAAAGACAAGCTCCGCCTTTCCCGGTCCGGAAACCTTGATCTCCGATGCCTTGTAGACATCCCCGTAAGCATGTCTGGCAATGGTAATGGGTTTCGCCCATGACTTGACATTTGGCTCAATGCCCTTGACCACGATGGGTGCGCGGAACACGGTTCCGTCCAAAATCGCGCGGATCGTCCCGTTGGGGCTCTTCCACATCTCTTTTAGGTTGTACTCGCTGACGCGGGCCGCGTTCGGCGTGATCGTAGCGCACTTGACCGCCACGCCGTACTTCTTCGTGGCGTTGGCGGAATCAATGGTCACCTGGTCGTCCGTGCGGTTCCGCTCCTCAAGCCCCAGATCATAGTATTCTGTTTTCAAGTCAATAAACGGCAGCAGCAGCTCATCCTTGATCATCTTCCAGAGAATGCGGGTCATCTCATCCCCGTCCATCTCCACCAAAGGGGTCGTCATCTTGATCTTGTTCATGATTTTTCTCCTTTCCGGTTTGTGTTGCGATTTGTATCGGCTGTGAATCGCAGCATTTACTTCCACAGGTTTTCCCATCCGATCCGATTCATATTGGAAATCGTGTTGCGGATATGCTCTCTTGCGCAGGTTTCGGCGGCATCCGGATCGTGTGCGCCAAGTGCCTCCGTGATCCGCTTGTGCTCCAGCGCCGACGCCTTCGCGCGGTCCGCATCCTCTAAGCTGACCTTGCGGATGCGCTGCAGGTAATGGTGATAGTCCTTTAAGACCCGGGTCAGTTCCTTGCTGTCGCAAGCGTCATAGAGGATCTGGTGAAAGCGGTTGTCCTGCTCGACCATCTGGTCGAAATTCCCCTTGGAGCAGTGAAATTCCGTCAAAAAAATCGTCTCCTCCAGCGCGTCGAGCTGCTCCTTTTTGATCTTCTCCGCCGCCCAGCGGGCACACAGCCCCTCAAGCAGCGTGCGGATCTCGTAAATCTCCTTTAAATCCTTTAAGGAGACTCCCTCCACAAAGGCTCCCCGGTTTGGGATAATGTGCACCAGCCCCTCCAGCTCCAGCTGGCGCAGCGCCTCGCGCACCGGAGTCCGGCTCACGCCCAGCTCATCGCCGATGGCCTTTTCCTTCAATTCCTCGTTCGCCTTATATTTTCCGTTTAAGATATCCTCGCGGATCGCGTGGAACACTTTGGATCCCATTGAATATTGTTCCTCTGGCATCTCTTTCACCTACTATTTTACCAATTATTCTCTATAATACAATCCCTAATTCCCGACAAATGTCCGTAATTTTGACAACCAGCTCCTGATCCGTCATAACCGTGACGCGCCCCTCGTCGTACTGCGCATCCACCCAGTCGCGGATGCGGCAGACAAGCTCGGAGTTTTTGTCCACCCTCTTTTCCGGAGAAAGATGGTAATAATTGTTGATCCAGTGCGCAATCCCGGCAAGGCCCGAGGTGTTGGAAACGGAGACAAGCGGCGGGCGGTTTAGGAATTTTCCGGTGTCAAAGATATTGTAAATCTCCTCATTCTTTAAGAGTCCGTCCGCATGGATGCCCGCCCGCGTCACATTGAAGTTGCTCCCCACAAAGGGCGTGCGGTGCGGCTGTATGTAATCCAACTCCTTCTCAAAGTACTCCGCCAGCTCCGTGATGACCGTCGTGTCCATTCCATCCAGCGTGCCCTTCAACTGCGCGTACTCAAACACCATCGCCTCCAATGGCGTGTTGCCCGTGCGCTCCCCGATTCCGAAGAGGGAACAGTTCACGCCGCAGGCGCCGTAGAGCCAAGCGGTCGTCGAGTTGTTGACCGCCTTGTAAAAATCGTTGTGCCCGTGCCACTCGATGAGCTCCGACGGGACTCCGGCATGGGTGGTCAGACCGTAGATAATCCCCGGCACGCTCCGCGGGATCACCGCCCCCGGAAAATTCACGCCAAAGCCCATGGTGTCGCACGCCCGCACCTTAATCGGAATCTTGTACTGCTCCATGAGCTTCATCAGCTCGACACAGAACGGAATGACAAATCCGTAGATATCCGACCGCGTGATATCCTCCAGATGGCAGCGCGGGCTAATCCCTGTCTCTAGACATTCCCGAATAATCCCGAGATACTGGTTCATCGCCTCTCTGCGGTCCATCCGCATCTTATAGAAAATATGGTAATCCGAGCAGCTCACCAGAATGCCGGTCTCCCTGAGACCGATATCCTTCACAAGCTCAAAATCCTTTTTCGTCGCGCGGATCCACGCCGTCACCTCCGGGAACTCGTAGCCCCGCTCCATACACTTGTACAATGCATCCCGGTCCTTCTTGCTGTACAAAAAGAACTCGCTCTGGCGCACCAGCCCCTTCGGGCCGCCCAGCCGATGCAGATAATCGTAGATTGTCACAATCTGCTCTGTGGTGTAAGGCGCCCTCGACTGCTGTCCGTCGCGGAAGGTCGTATCTGTAATCCAGATCTCCTCCGGCATATTGTGGGGGACAATCCGGTCATTGAAGGCAATCTTGGGAATCTCGTCGTAGGGGAACAGGTTGCGGAAGGTGTTGGGCTCCTCCACATCCACAAGCTGATAAAAATGCTCTTCCAGCTGCAGCAGATTCGTCTTGTCATTCATTACCACTTCTCTCATGATGCTCACTCCTCTATTGAATAATTGTATACAATTATGCTTTAATGTAATTCATTATATTCCCTTGCGTCCCTTCTGTCAACAAAAAATGTTTATAAAAACAGGAACCCCCCGCCTCCCACATCATACAATGTAGTGTAAATAAAAATTTGGGGAGGTCACCTATGAGTGATTTAACTGCTACCAACTGTGGCTGCTCTAACTCTGATAACGGAGCTTGCAACCTGATTTGGATCATCCTTCTGCTTTCCTGCGCTTGCGGCGGAAACGGCTCTTTCCTGAGCAACGGCAACGGCTGCGGCGGAAATGATTCAAGCTGCTGGATCATCCTTCTTCTGCTGCTCTGCGGCGGCTGCGGCGGCAACGGCATCTTTTAAGAAAACGCCGTTGGTATCAGTCAGCGGCAAATAGCCTCTGACATCACAGTATAACGAAAGGGGGACTGCCTTCGCAGTCCCCCGATTTGTTTGTCAACCTTTAGCATAACGAAGCATCTTTAATTTCAATGAAAAGATGACTATTGTGATTGACTTTTTCGGAATCATAATTGTATAATAATTGCAAACCTGCGCATAATGGAATTTGCAAGCACACCTAAACCTGCGCATTGTGGAGTTCATAAGAATATCTAAACCTGCGCATTATGGAACGGAGCGTAATTATGATACTGAAAAGAAAGATGTATGACAAGCTGCTTTCGCTTAAAGCTTCGTCAAACGGGAAGAAGGCTTTTCTCATAGAAGGTGCAAGACGTATCGGCAAGTCCACAATATGTGAAGAGTTTGGCCAAAACGAATACAAAAGCTATATACTGATCGATTTTGCGAAATGTCCCAACGAAGTGAAGGAATACTTTCAGCAACACATGAATGACCTTGACACATTTTTTATGCTCCTATCCACTTTTTACGGCGTGAAACTGTATGAACGGGAGTCGCTTATTATTTTCGACGAGGTGCAGATGTTCCCAAAGGCAAGGGAATGTATCAAATATCTTGTCTCTGACGGCAGATATGACTATGTAGAGACAGGCTCGCTCATCTCCATAAAGGAGAATGTTAAGGACATTGTGATCCCTTCGGAGGAGCGGCACCTGAGAATGTATCCGCTGGACTTTGAGGAATTCTGCGATGCCTTGGGCGAAGCCCAGATCATCGGCTACATCCGCAAGTGCTTTGAGGACAAAGTTCCCCTTGAAAACGAGCTGCACCACAAGGCTATGCTCCTCTTTAAACAGTATATGCTTGTGGGAGGCATGCCCCAAAGCGTGATTGCTTTCCTTGAAAGCCGAAAGGATTTTGACCGTGCCGACATCGAGAAAAGGGATATTCTCGCCCTCTATCGCAGCGATATTATGAAGATTGACACTAAGTACAGGAGCAAAGTCCTGACCATATTCGATCAGATACCTGGTCTGCTCTCCCAGCACGAAAAGCGCGTGGTTTTTAACGATGTTTCCGCAGGCAGCAAGGCGGAACAGTATGAGGAAACCTTTTTCTGGCTGTCGGATTCCATGATATCCAATGAATGCTTTCTGTGCAATGACCCGAACATCGGACTTTCCATAAATGAAAGCAGAGCGTATGTAAAATGCTATCTCGGTGACACGGGTCTGCTTGTGAGCCATGCCTTTGATGAAAATGAGCTGCTTGAAGATGAGGTCTACAAGCAGATACTTGGAGATAAACTGCACATGAATGAGGGTATGCTGTACGAAAATGCCATCGCCCAGATGCTCACTGCAAACGATCATAAGTTATATTTCTACACACACTATGATCCCGAAAAACACAGAAACGATATTGAGATAGACTTCCTGATCTCCAATAACAGCAAGCTGAAATACAAGATGTACCCAATAGAAGTTAAGTCGGGCAAGAAGTATTCGACCGAATCACTGAAACGCTTCAAGGAGAAGTACCGCGCAAGAATCGGGGAATGCTATGTAATCCACCCGAGAAACCTCAGCTTCAAGGAAGATGTCGTCTGCATACCGCCCTATATGACCATTTGCTTATAAAACAGTGAAAGGGGGACTGCACCCTGCAATCCCCCCGTATATGTCCACAGCATTTATGCCGGCGGTTCGATACGGTTAATCAGCACTTTCTTATAACTTTACCATCGACTCTCATGCTGTCCCTGACCTCCAGCAGACCCGCGCTCTTTTTCTCTCTGCTCCATGCGCTTAATCGCCTCTAAGACCTCGCAGCTCTCCGGCACGGCGCGCCTTTTGATGCACTCCTCATCGACCTCATACACGCTGTTTCCCTCAATGATCAGCTTTCCCACATCTCATGCTCCTTTTTCCATTATTTTATGCATATTGAGAAAAAAATCCCCATAAGATTAAAAAAAATATATAAGGTTTCTCATGGAAGAAAAGAATACCGTCACCACATATGACGAAATGATTGGGACAAGGGATGTACAGATTTTAAAGTCCATTGTTCCGTTTTTGGACTATTCTTCGAGGCGCTCGGCCTCAATGCTGATCCAGTGTCTGGAATTCATGCAGGCGAGACAGGTTTTTGCCACCAGAGAAAGCTCTATGGCGGCATGCGCAATTCCCGAGACTCCTGACCGGCGCAGCGCCGTCTTGAGCGCGGTTCGGCAGTTCTGCACGCCCAGGGAGCAGGAAACCATCGACACCATGTTAAATCTGTTCTGTGTCATGGAAAATTATGACAGTATCACCGGCCTCTCGCCGCTCAAATAGCGCGTCGCCTGACACAACAGGGAGGAGTATCTATGGACACATCCATCTTAAACCACCCGGCCTTTGCGGGGATGAGCCCGGAAAAGCTGCAGTTTCTCATGTCGTTTTTACAGAAAGACAAACCTACCAATATGCGGGATGTACTGCCCTTTCTCATGTCAAACATGAACCTGGCAAAACAGCAGAATCTGGATTTTTCAAAGCCGGAGGTGCAGATGATCTGCGAGCTGCTGTGCAAGGATCTCCCGCCTGCAGAGCAGGAGCGCATGCGAAAAATCATGGCGCTCATGCAGGGAACCGGACCGGGCCAGAAATAAGTTTTTTGAAACACGTAATGCCGGAGCCGGCATCCGCCCGCAAGCGGGTGTCCGACTCCGGCACATCCTTTTGTACGCCGCTTCTCAAAGAGCGAACCACATCAATGTATTTCAGCATATTGACAGGATCAAACGGATAGCCTATATTATTACTGAAAATACACGTATTCGCAGGTTTGAAAAAGCACTTACACAATCAGAAGTGCGGGGAATGAGTCCCGGAGGTAATGTGTATGGAAAGAATTCTTGATGTAGCTCAATATATTTATGATGAATACAAGCGGCTATCAGGAGAAACAATTGATGAAATGAAACTGCATAAATTGCTTTATTTTACACAGCGGGAAAGTCTTGCCATTACAAATGAACCCTTATTCGAAGAAAATTTTGAGGGCTGGAAATACGGACCTGTATCAAAAGAAGTACGTCTATATTACACTGTTGACGGAATGTTTTATAAGAATAAGAAAGCGCTTTCTGCAGAAGCTGCATATATTACAAAAAATGTGATACTCCAGTATGGACCCTTGGCTTCCTGGAAACTGAGCCAGCTTTCCCATAATGAAATTTCTTGGCAGAATGCGCGCAAGGGATTGACAAAGGATGAAAATGGGGATGTATTGCTTATCATTGATGACATAAGGAAGGATGCGGAAAAGGTCAGACCCTACGATTCAACATATGACATGTATTATGACGAATTTGAAGATGCAGAGGACATTCAATGACAGGAAAGATATATTGGGCTACTTTCAAATATTATGATAATGTGAGTCATAGGATGGCATTTAAAAAACGCCCGGTGCTCATTATAGGAAAAGCCGACAAAAAAGACTACGTTGTGCTTCCTGTTTCCCGTGTCACTCAGAGAGAACACTTAGATCCTCATTATGATTTTGAACTGCAGAGCAAAGATTATCCGGCCCTATCATTCAAAACCACATCTTATATACGTACCCATAAACAGACAATTGTAAATAGCGGAGAGCTTGCGGATTGTATTGCAGATTTCCGAGAAGAATATCCGGATGCATACATATCGGTCATAGCTCTTGTGGAAGAATTCCAAAAGGAATTGCTTGACAACGCTTTTGGGGGCTGAAAGCTGGAAAACTTCTGTGAAAAAGCGGTTCGCAGGTCAAAACATTCCTGAATGGGTTCCACACGCTGGAGCATCTTTGCCTCAATGCTCCAACATATTTTCAATAAAAATCCCATATCCCCTTGTGGCATCCTGCACCAGCACATGGGTGACAGCGCCGATCAGTTTTCCGTTCTGGATGATGGGGCTGCCGGAGAGTCCCTGAACAATCCCGCCGGTCAGGTCAAGCAGATTCGGGTCATCCACGCAGAAACGAATGCCCTTGTTTCGATCCGAGGGCGAGTAGTCGAGCGACTCAATCTGAATGTGGTAGACCTTCCCCTCGCCTCCGGCATCCGTGAGGATCAGCGCGTCGCCGAGACAGACGTCCTGTTTGTATCCAACCGCGTAGGAAGTATCCCCCTCTCTGTACTTCCGAAGACAATCCGCATTCAGTATCCCGTAGATCCCGATATCCGTGTTGTCGGTCACTTCGCCGATCCGGTGATCCGACCCGTAATAGACGACGCCCTGAAGCTCTCCCGGCGCACCGCGCTTCCCCTTCACAATCCCTATAATATCCGACTCGTAAAGATCTCCCTCGCGGACATGCAGAAGCTTTCCGGTCTTTCCATCTCCGATCCCGTGGCCCAGAGCGCCGAAATTCCCGGCGGAATCGTAATAGGTCAGTGTACCGATTCCCGCCATGTCATCCTTGACCCACAGCCCGAGCATGTAGTGGCTGCCGTATTTTTCAATCGGCGTCTGCGCCGCCCGGACAGAGACATCGATCAGCTCATCGCCGCGCCAGAGCGACAGGGTCAGCGGCGCACTTCCGTATTGGTCCACCAGACGGATCAGCTTTTCCTTCTCCTGCACACTCTCCCCGTTGACCGCAACAATATAGTCCCCGGAAAACACAAGATTTTTGGCAGGCTCCACCCGGCCTCCGCCCACGGCATCAAGCTCGCTGCTCCCAAGCACAAGCACTCCCTCTGTGGCCCCGTAGATCCCCACGACATGGCCTGCGGCAAAGAGCTCCCGGCTCTCCACCACCGACACCGACACCTCCTTGACCGGCAGTATTCCAAACAGATAGCAGACAACCTCGTGCTCTCCCACGGAAAGCAAGCGGCAGTCTGACTCGCTGTTTCTTTTCTGTATCATTTCATAGGTACTGTCCGCCACATTCGCCATGACCTCTGCCCCGTCATGCAGGACCAGGCTGACCGGGAGCATCCGGTCGAGTGTGAGCTCCTCCCCCTCCTCCAGATACACATGGTCCGGAATGGAGGCCATCATTGAGGTGTATGCGAAACAGATGAGCGCACAGGAATAAACCCATATGAGATTTTTGAATAAAAACGAAAAAAATTTGGACATATTATCTCTCCTAACCAATTACAGATAATATGTCCAATAAATTATTTTTTCATGTGCGCCATGGTCCGCATTTCTCTGGCATTATTCCTGACGGCATCCGTAATCTCCACGCCGCCCAGCATGCGCGCCAGCTCCTCCACGCTGTCCTCCTCGGCCAGCCGCCGGATCCTCGAGACCGTGGACTGATGCTCCACCGACTTTTCAATCAGGAAATGACTGTCCGCCATGGACGCAATCTGCGGCAGGTGCGTGATGCAGATGATCTGGTGGCTCTTTGCCAGAAGGTTCATCTTCTCCGAAACCATCTGTGCGGTCCGCCCGCTGATGCCGCTGTCAATCTCATCAAAAATCAATGTCGCAATCTCGTCGCTCTCCGCCATCACAGTCTTGATCGCCAGCATAATGCGGGAGAGCTCGCCGCCCGACGCAACCTGTCCCAGCGGCTTTAAGGGTTCTCCGGGGTTGGTGGAGATCAGAAACTCCGCCTCGTCTCTTCCGGCCAAAGTATAATCCTCCGTCTGCGTGAATTCCATGGCAAAGCGGACATCCAGAAAATTCAGATCGCTGAGCGCCGCCCGGATTGCCTCGCAGAGAGGCTCAC
>JAFLRQ010000015.1:11376-19277 GCA_022511395.1 Agathobacter sp.
TGATTTAAGTATTCGTCATAATCGTTTAAAATATTTATTCTCTCTTGTTTTTTGTCGCATGATAGCAGGATTTCCTCCACCGTGGCTCCGTACTTGGATTTCAGGTGGTTGATGAGATCCAGCCGTTTTCTGGTCTCGTAAAAGCGCTCGTCATCGAACTCCTCCGCCGACAGATAGGCCGCCGCCTCACGGTTGAAATCGGAAAGCAGGCTGTCAATTTCCAAAAGCTGCTGTTCCAGCTCCGCCGCCTTTTTGTCATATTCCGAGACGGAAGCCAGCTCCCGAACCGCTCTGGCGATCCGGTCCGACGCGCTCTCCCCGCCGCTTCCGGCAGCGGAATAGGCGGCCTCCACCGCATCCATGATCTTTTTTCCGTTTGAGAACCTGCGGAACTCCTGCTCCAACTCCTCATCTTCCCCCGGATGCAGGTCTGCGTCGGCAATCTCCTTGACCTCATACTCCAAAAACGAAAGCTCCCTGTTTCTTGCCTCCTGATCCAGATTGGCGTGCTCCCACTCCTCCGTGAGCTTTCGGTATTCCTGACAGCATTGGGACATTCGTTTCGGCATATCTCCAAGCTGTTCTCTCGCGTAGTTGTCCAGGATCTCCAGATGTTTTTTCCTGTAGAGCAGGGACTGGTGCTCATGCTGACCGTGAATGTCGATGAGAAGCGCTGCCGCCGCCTTCAGCTTTGATGCGGATACAGCCTCTCCGTTAATTCTGGCAACCGCTCTTCCAGAAGTTATTTTACGATTTAATATTATAGTCGAATCCTCCACCTCTATATCCATCTGCCGCAATGCCTCCAGCGTGTCCGGGTCATCCACATCAAAGATGAGCTCCACAAACGCGGTGTCCTCGTTGTCCCTGAGGAGTCCCTTCGAGACCTTCTCTCCCAGCGCCAGATTGATGGAGCCAATGATGATGGACTTCCCTGCTCCGGTCTCTCCGGTCAGGATATTAAGTCCTCCTGTAAATTCCACTTCCGCCTCGTCGATGAGCGCAAGGTTTTTCACATGTAAATTTTGCAGCATATATTCACTCCTGTTATAGTTCTACCAATCTGCGCAGCCCGCGCATAATAGACTCCGCATCCTCCCCGGTGCGCACCACGCACATCAGGGTGTCATCTCCTGCAATCGAGCCGATGATTCCGGGTATTTTCATTGCGTCCACCGCGGCGCCCACGGCCGGAGCCATACCCGAGACGGTGTGGATCACCAGAAGATTTCCTGCAAAATCCATGCTCACAAAGCCCTCGCGCAGGACTCTCGCGTACTTGTCCGCCATGTCCGGATCCCGCTGCGCGGATTGCGCGTACTTCTGTCTGCCGTCCGCTCCCACCACCTTGGTTAGCTTCAGCTCCCGGATATCTCTTGAGATCGTGGCCTGCGTCGCCTGAATTCCCGCCCCGTTCAAGCAGGCGGACAGCTCTTCCTGCGTCTCAATATCATGTTCCTGAATCAGCTCTAAAATTTTGCTCTGTCGTCTCGCCTTCATAAATCCTCCTTTGCGCGCATCTTCTTGCTCAGAATCTCCAGAAAGCTCCGGTTGCTCAGCTTGCAGATTTTCACAATATTGGAGGCCCTCTTAATTTCCACCCGCTCCCCCGCCTTCAGATACAGACCAAGATCCCCGTCAAAGCTGACGCCTGCGCGCTGGTTTGCCTGATATCCACGGCTGCGCATCTCAATCTCCACCACGTCCTCGCCGCCTAGGACAATGCTCTGCGAATTCAGGTTTTGCGCGTTGATCGGAGTCAACACAAACATCCGGGCGCGGGGATCCATAATCGGGCCGCCCGCCGACATGCTGTATCCGGTGGAGCCCGTCGGGGTCGCTATGACCACGCCGTCTGCGTGGTAGGTGGTCAAAAGCTCTCCGTTCACATAAACCATGAGCTCCAGCATCGAGAGATCTCCGGACCAGTGAATTGCAATGTCATTTAGTGCAAGTCTCGTCGAATCCCCCATGCTCTTGCCGCCGCAGAGCATAATGCGCTCCTCCGTCATGTACGCGTCCGCCATCAGCTTGTCAATGGCGGAAAAAACCGTCGCCTCCTCCAGCTCGCAAAGATAGCCGAGCCGTCCCAGATTTACACCGATCAGCGGAATCTGCATGGATTGCACCTTTGTGGCGGCGCGGATCAGCGTCCCGTCCCCGCCCAGCACCAGAATGCACTCGGTGTCCTCTGGTATGCTCTCAAGTGCAAAGTCGCACACCACGCCCTCCTCCGCGCAGCTCACACAGATTGCCGCTGTGCCGCCGCGTTCTTTGATATAGCCCACAATCTTCTCTGAGAGCGCAAGGCTTTTATCCTTATAGGCATTTGTAATCAACATAAATTTGCGCATTGCTAATCCAGTTCGGCATGTGCGGCGTCCACCACCGCCCGCACATCCATGCGTCCCTCCTCGACGCAGCTCTCACATTTTTCCAGATCGACCAGATACTCAATGTTGCCCTCCGGACCTTTGATCGGAGAGTACTCAAGCGCATGCACGAAAAAGCCGTTTGCGGCGGCAAACTCCAGCACGCGCGCAATCACCTCCTCATGGACGGCTTTGTCCCGCACGACGCCCTTTTTCCCGACCTTTTCACGCCCGGCCTCAAACTGTGGCTTGATGAGGCAGACCATGCGCCCTCCGTCCTTTAACAGCGCGCGCGCAGGCAAAAGCACCTTTGTGAGGGAGATAAAGGAGACATCCACCGACGCGAAATCCAATTTGTCCCCAATCATCTCCGGCGTGACATAGCGGATATTCGTCTTTTCCATGCAGACCACGCGCTCGTCCGTACGCAGCTTCCACGCGAACTGCCCGTAGCCCACATCCACCGCGTAAACCTTCGCAGCCCCGTTCTGCAGCATGCAGTCCGTAAATCCCCCGGTGGAGGCCCCGATATCCATACACACCTTGTCATTTAAACCAAGATTAAATTTTATAAGAGCCTTCTCCAGCTTCAAACCGCCGCGGCTGACATACTTTAACGTGTTTCCCCGAACCTCAATCCTGCAGTCGTCCGCAAACTGGGCCCCCGCCTTGTCCTCCCGGTTGTCATTGACAAAAACATTGCCCTCCATAATCATGGTCTTTGCCTTTTCCCGCGAGGGGGCGAGTCCGCGGCTCACCAGCAGCACATCCAGTCGTTCCTTCATTCCTCTTCCTCTTGCCCTGTACCAAGTTCCGCACAAATTCCCGACACAACAGAGTCCGCATCAATTTTTAAAACTTCTTTTAATTTTGAAACACATCCGTGCTCCACAAACTGATCCGGCAGGGCGACCGCCAAGTGGCGTACTTTCAGCCGCTCACGCGCAAGAAATGCCGCCACATGCTCTCCCATTCCGCCCCGCGAAACATTCTCCTCCATTGTCACAATCATGCGATGGTTCTGCGCCAACCTGCGGATACACGCCTCATCGAGCGGTGCCGCAAACCGCGCGTTCACAAGCGAGACCTGATGCCCCGCCTCCTTTAGGCGGGTGCGCACCTGCTCCGCGGTCTGCACCATGCTCCCCAGCGCAAAAAGCGCAATTTCCGACTCCTCATAGATCACCTCTGCGCATCCCGCCTCGATGGGGCTGCGGAAGTCTCCCAGTCCGTCGTACGCCTCGCCCTTCGGGTAGCGCACTGCAATCGGCGCGCCGAAGGCTATGGCATATTTGATCATATCCGAGAGCTCCCACTGGTTCTTCGGTGCCATCACCGTCATTCCCGGAATGGAGGTCAGATAGGACAAGTCAAAAATCCCCTGATGCGTGGCGCCGTCGCCGCCCACAATCCCCGCGCGGTCGATGAGGAACACCACCGGCAATTGCTGTAAGCACACGTCATGCAGAATTTGGTCATAGGCGCGCTGTAAAAAGGAGGAATACACCGCAAATACCGGGATCAGCCCCGCCTTCGCAAGCCCTGACGCAAAGGTCACCGCGTGCTCCTCCGCAATCCCCACATCAAAAAAACGCTTCGGGAAACGGCGGGCAAAGCCGGAAATCCCGGTTCCGTCCGCCATGGCCGCAGTGATCGCCACAACCTTCGGGTTCCGCTCCCCCATTTTCTTCATCACGGTGGAGACCACATCCGTGTAATGCGCCTTGGTTCGTTTTTCCAACAGAAGTCCCGTCTCCACATCAAAGGGCTCTGTCCCGTGAAAACGCGCCGGATGACGCTCCGCCGGAAGATATCCGTTCCCCTTCTTGGTGAGGACATGGACAATCACCGGGCCGCGGACGCGCTTTGCCTCGGCAAATGCCTTCGTCATGCTTCGGATATTGGTCCCGTCCACCGGGCCGATATAGAGAATCCCCATCTGCTCGAAAAACATCCCCGGCACCAGGAGCTGCTTGATTCCGCTCTTTGCCCTGCGGATCCGGTTTACCATGCGCTCGCCGTAAACCGGGATTTTGCTTAAGGAATTGACCACGCCGTCCTTCAAATCCATGTATGCATCCGCCGTGCGCAGACTGCTCAGATAGCGGTTCATGCCCCCCACATTCTCGGAGATCGACATGTTGTTGTCATTTAGGACAATAATAAAGTTGGTTTTCATCCGCGACGCATTGTTGAGCGCCTCATATGCCAGCCCGCCGGTCAGCGCTCCGTCACCGATGACCGAGACCACATAGTAGTGCCCTCCCGTCAGCTCGCGCGCCTGGGCAAAACCAAGCCCTGCCGAGACAGAGGTGGAGCTGTGTCCGGTGTCAAAGCAGTCCGAATCACTCTCCTGTCCCTTCGGGAAACCGCTCATGCCCCCGTACTGCCTAAGGTTCTCAAAGCCGTCCCGCCGCCCGGTCAAAAGCTTGTGCGTGTAGCACTGATGCCCCACATCCCAGATGATTTTGTCCTCCGGCAGCGTGAACGACAGGTGCAGCGCCATGGTGAGCTCCACGACCCCGAGATTGGAGGCGAGATGTCCGCCGGTTTTCGAAATATGTTCTATCAGAAATGCCCGAATCTCCTCCGCCAGCGGTTCCAGCTCCTTCTCGTCCAATTGTTTGATATCATTTTCTCTCTGTATCCGATCTAACACCATCGCCCTATTTTTCCCTGTCTATCAGATAGCGGAACAACTCCCGCAAAAAACGGCAATCCCCGCCGCATGTCTCCAGAATACGGACCGCCTCCTCGGAGGTGCGCTCCACTTCGCGCTTGGCCTGCTCCATGCCATATACCGCCACATAGGTCGCCTTGTGGTTCTTCTCGTCGCTCCCGATCGGCTTGCCCAGCACCTCAAGCGTGCTTGTCACATCCAGAATATCATCTCTGATCTGGAACGCCATGCCAAGGTGGTCTCCAATCTCCCGCATTTTCCCGACCGCCTCCTCGTCGGCGTCCGCGAGAATCGCGCCGATCATGAGGGCCGCCTGAATCAGTGCGCCCGTCTTATTCCTGTAAATATAAGAGAGCTTCTCCCGGCTCATCGAATCCGCGCCTGTTTCCTCGCTCTCCACATCCACGACCTGGCCGCCGACCATGCCCCGGTATCCGGCGTTGGACGAGAGCGCCGCAAACGCGCGCGCCATGTTTGTTTCACAGGCACCGTTTGCAAGTGCATCGTTCACCATCGCCTCTGCAAGAATCTCGTATGCATAGTTGAGCAGGGCGTCCCCCGCCAAAAGTCCCATCGCCTCCCCATACACGGCATGCGTGGTCTTCTTTCCGCGGCGGTACTCGTCATTGTCCAGCGACGGCAGATCATCGTGCACCAGCGAATAGGTGTGAATGAGCTCAATGGCCGCCATAAAGGGATACACACGCTCTCCCTGCCCTCCGAAGAGCTCATAGGACGCCTCCATCAGCATTGGCCGCAGGCGCTTGCCCCCCGCCCTGACACTGTAGTTCATAGCCGAGAGAACCGTCCGGGCATATCCCTCTTCGGTCGGAAGATACCCCTCAATCATTTTGTCAATCTGCGCCGCGCGCGCCGCAATCTCCTCTGCAATCCCCATCAGAATTCCTCCAGACTTCCGTCCTCCGTCATCACCAGCATCGCTTTCTCAAAGTCGTCCAGCATGCGGTTGGCGGCATTCAGCTCCGCAAGCCCCCTGCGGTACATCGCAAAGGACTGCTCCAGCGACACATCCGGCTCCTCCATATGATCCAAAATCTCCTCGATCGCCGCAAAGCGCTCCTCCAGCCCCGGCTCATGTTCCTCCTGCGGCCGGCTGTTTTCCATATCTTCATCTGTTTTTTTTCCCATATCCGCCTCCTGCTTGCTGCCGCGCGCTTCCGCCCGCCGACAGTCCAAACCTGCCTACTCCTCCATCTGCTTTTCCAAAGACTCATGTCCGGTCACTGTGCGGATCTCCGCTTCCAGCCGCCCGTCCATCAGTTCCACCTGCAGCGTGTCGCCCTCACGCACCTGGCCCACCGAGGCAAGCCTCCTGCCCTCCACAGACACATAGGCGTAGCCCGCGCCGAGCCTGCGCACCGGAGAGCACGCCTCCATGCGCCCGGCCAGAAGCGCCAGACGATGCTTTTTGTCCCTAAAAATCTCCTGCATGCGCGCGCCAAGCCGATCCCCGTAATCGACCGCCCTGCGCCGATTCTCGTTCAGACGGCTCTCCGGACTCAGATAGCGCAGCCGCATTGCCTGCCGTTCCAACACTGCGCGCGCCTGATCCAGCCTGCGCCTTGCACTGACATCCAGCCGCCTTCGCAGCTCCCGAAGCTCCCCCATGGTCTGCGCGTAGTCAAACACCGCAAGCTCCGCCGCCGCAGAGGGCGTCGGTGCGCGCAGATCCGCCACAAAATCCGCAATTGTCCAGTCCGTCTGATGTCCCACCGCTGAGATGACGGGAACCGTGCAGTCGAAGATGGCCCGCGCCACAATCTCCTCGTTGAACGCCCACAAATCCTCAATCGAGCCGCCGCCGCGCCCCACGATCATCACATCCACATGCATCTGCTCCAGCGCACGGATTCCGTTCACAATCGAGGCTGCCGCCCCCTCTCCCTGCACCAGCGCCGGATAGAGGATCAACTGCACATAGGGATTTCTGCGCGCCGAGACATTGCGGATATCCTGAACCGCCGCCCCGGTAGGAGCCGTCACCACGCCGATGCGCCGCGCAAATCTCGGAATGGGCTGCTTGTACTCGTCCGCAAACATTCCCATCTCCTCGAGCTCCTGTTTCAGTGCCTCGAACTTCAAATACAGACTGCCTGCACCGTCCGGCTCAATCTCTTTTGCGTAGAGCTGGTAGCGCCCGTCGCGCTCATAGACCTCGATGGAGCCGGTCACAACCACCTTGTCGCCCTCCTTCATCGGAAAGGAGAGCCCGCCCCGGTTCCCCGCAAACATGATTGCGCCGATGGTTCCGCCGGAATCCTTGAGCGTGAAGTAGATGTGTCCGCTGGTGTGATACTTGCAGTTGGACACCTCACCCTTGACGCTGATCCTGTGCAGAAAAAAATCCTGCGCAAACATGTTCTTGATATAATTATTTACCTGTCCTACCGAATAAATATTCTTTGTCATGCGAGTTTTGCCAGAACACCGTTCACAAAGGAGGCCGAGGAATCCGTTCCGTACTTTTTCGCCAGCTCCACCGCCTCGTTGATGGAAACTGCCACCGGGATATCCTCCTCCTTCAGCATTTCATACACCGCCAGTCGGATGATGGCAAGATCCACCTTTCCCATGCGGCTGGTCTTCCATCCCTCCGACACCCGATTGATCGCCTCGTCCAGCTCCGCCACGCATGCAGACACACCCCTGCATTTTGCCGCAAGATACTCAAAGTCCTTCGCGCTCAGCTTTTCGTTCTCCTCCCGATAGAGCTGCAGCTGCTCCTCGAGCTCCTTCGCATCATGAAACTCGATACGGAAGAGCATCTTAAAGATATGATCCCGTAACTCCCGTCGTGTCATCCTTCTACCATCTCTCTTTCATACAAT
>JAFLRQ010000015.1:19377-21237 GCA_022511395.1 Agathobacter sp.
TCATACAATAAAGGACATCTAACCTTAGATGTCCTCTATTATACAACATTGATGAATAATTATAAAGCACTATTTATTTGTCCTGCATATCGACGCTGGCAATGCGGACATTCACCACCGCAACGGTAAGCCCGGTCATATTCTCAATCGCCGACTTCACCTTCTCCTGCACCTTTAAGGAAACCTCCGGGATGGAAAAGCCGTAGGCAATATTGATGGCCACATCCACCTTCACCTCATCCTCAAGTACCTCGACCATGATTCCCTTCGACAGGTTCTTCATACCGAGCCTGCTGACGATCTCATTGGTAATGTTGCCCGCCATGGAGCTGACGCCCTCAATCTCTGTCGCCGCCAGTCCCGCGATGATTGCAACCACCTCGTCCGCCACGCGGACCTCGCCTACCTCATCGGTCTTTATCTTGAAAGTTTTCCTGCTCTCAGCCATTCCTATGCCTCCTAAATCTTATTAATATACTCACGGCAGACTAATCTGACGCCCAGTATAGAATTATAACGGAACTGCCGTCCTTTGACAAGCCCCTTATACCACCTGCCCCTTGGAGACAAACACCTGAAACGAGTCGTTTCCGGTCAGGGACTTGCCCTCGGTGATGGTAACATCCTTGTCCGTGATCACGTAGTCCACATTCGCTCCCGCTTCGACAACCGTGTCCTGCATGAGCACGCAGTTTCTTACCACAGCTCCCTTTCCGACCCTGACGCCTCGGAAAAGTATACTGTTCTCCACCGTTCCCTCGATCACGCAGCCGTCAGCCACCATGACATTCTTCGCGTTGGAGCCGTTGATATAGCGGGTCGGATTGTCGTCGCGGATCTTTGTATAAATCTGGTTGCCGGAAAACAGCGCGTTCAGATTCTCCTCCTCCAAAAGGCGCATATTTTCCTCAAAGTAGCTCTTCATATCGTGAATATGCGCCACATAGCCGTCATAGCAGTAGCCGCGGATATCCAGCTGTCCGAGCTGCGGCTCCATAATGTCGCGGACAAAATAGATGTACCCGTGCACATAGGCCTCATCAATCAGCTTGATGAGCAGCTCGCGCGCGATCACATAGATATTCAGGCTGAAATTCATCTCCCCGTCCTCGCTGGGGTTGATGTAGATCTTGCTGACGCGGTCCCCGTTGAGTCCCAACGAGTAATACAGATCGGTAGAGTTTGTGCTCTGGCGGATCAGCGCCTCCGGAATCGGCTGTTTGCGGTACACCATTGTGACATCCGCGCCGTTCTTTACGTGTGCGTCCAGAAGGGCCTTGAAATCAAAATTGACCGCAATGTTGGCATCGCACATGATCACGTATTCTTCCGTCTGTTTCTTCAGAAATCCCTTGATGCTCTCAAGCGCCTCCACACGCCCCGCAAACACCTTCACCTGCCGCTGCGCAAACGGGGGAACGATATTGAGTCCGCCCTTCTTTCTCGTCAAATCCCACTCACGGCCGTTGCCCAGATGGTCGAGCAGAGAGTGATAATTCTTGCGGACAATCACTGAGATATTGTCAATGTTGCTGTGTACCATGCTCGAGATCAGGAAATCGCACATGCGGTACCTGCTTGCAAACGGGATCGACGCCATCAAACGCTCGGATACCAGATCCGGAACCAGAGAATCGTAGCTGTTCGGGAAGATGATTCCTAATGCCTCTGCCTTTGAATTTAACATATCTCTTCGCCCTCCTTCACATCCTCATATACCATAGCGTTCGGCCCGATTTTCGCGCCCGCGCCCACCGTCACCTCCGAGGCAACCGTCGCAACCTCACCGACACCCTCGCCCGCCGGCTGTGCGCCGACGACTGCGTTCTCTCCGATAACCGCCTTCTCCGCAATGATGCA
>JAFLRQ010000015.1:21337-27138 GCA_022511395.1 Agathobacter sp.
TCCTTCGGCTTTTCCTGGAACTCGACAATCTTGTCATTCTCGTCCGCCACCATCAGTCCGAAGCGGGACGCCTCCTCCCACGGCACCTCCATGACCGCCACGGAGAACTCCGCGCCCTTTGCCTTGTGAAACTCCAGGAAATCACTGTAATCCTGTTTGCAGATCTGATCTCCGGAGAGGATAATCACATACTTGGGATCATAGCGCTCGATGAAAGCGATATTTTGATAGATGGCATTGGCCGTGCCCTTATACCAGTCCGAGCCGGACGCCTTCTGATAGGGCGGAAGGACATGCACGCCCCCGTACAGACGGTCGAGATCCCATGGTTGTCCGTTCCCGATATATTCGTTCAGGACAAACGGCTGATACTGGGTGAGGATACCCACCGTATCAATCCCTGAATTCACACAGTTCGACAGTGGAAAGTCGATAATTCGGTACTTTCCGCCGAAAGGAACCGCGGGTTTCGCGAGCTTCTGCGTCAGAGCATAGAGTCTGGAGCCCTGACCACCGGCAAGCAGCATTGCAACAATTTCTTTTGCCATAATTACTAAAACCCCCTTTTATTTTTTGATTTTATTGTTCACGTTTAACATATTTTTAATATATCACAAAACTTTCCATATGCATAGTACCTTTTGTATCTTTTCTTTATTTTGTTAATATTTTGCCGTTCATATCCATGATCATCATCTTTATATATATGCGTATATGCCCTCCTGGTATTCGGCCTCATGCCCTTCTTATGAAGATTCTCCTTGCCCTCTCCTCAGTGATTGCCAAAAACGCACTGCAGGTTTCCCCGCAGTGCGTTATCGAATGTCCGCTATTTCCCCAAAACCAAGCTTGTGTCAATGAACTCGTAGGGAGTCTGCTGATATACATAATAATTGAGCCAGTTTGCGTAAAGAATGTTTCCGTGGGAGCGCCACTGCAGCAGCGGCTTTTGGGAGTCGTCATTGTCCGGATAGTAATTCACCGGCAGTTCGATCGGCAGTCCCTTCTCCTTGTCCCTCATATATTCTTTGTGCAGCGTCACGCGGTCGTATTCCGGATGCCCCATGACAAAAACGCGGCTCCCGTCCTGATTGATCGCAAGAAACACTCCCGCTTCCCCGGACTCCGCAAGTATCGTGAGCTCTTTTCGCGCTTCAATGTCCTCCCGGCGTACCTCCGTGTGCCTTGAGTGCGGCGCAAAAAAACGGTCGTCGAAGCCGCGCACAAGCGGAATTTTCCGGTTCATGACCCTGTGCTCATAGACTCCGAACATCTTTTTGTCAAGCGGATATTTGGGGATGCCGTAATGGTAATACAGCGCCGCCTGCGCGCCCCAGCACAAATGCAGGGTGGAGGTCACATGCTGCTTGGACCACTCCATGACCGCGCAGATTTCCTCCCAATAGTCCACTTCCTCATATTCCATCTGCTCCACCGGCGCCCCTGTGATGATCAGCCCGTCATAATTCCGTTCGCGTATCTCCGGAAAGGTTTGATAGAATTTGTTCAAGTGACTCAGGGACGTGTGGGTGCTCTCATGCGTCCCCATCTTCACAAACGACACCTCCACCTGCAGCGGCGTGTTGGACAAGGACCGCAGGATCTGCAGTTCTGTGTCCTCCTTCAGCGGCATCAGGTTCACAATCGCAATTTGAATCGGACGGATGTCCTGATGCATGGCGCGCTTCTCGTCCATGACAAATATATTTTCCCGCTCTAAGATCTCCTTGCTCGGCAGATCTCTCTGTGTTCGGATTGGCATTACATCTTTACCTCTTTTCTCTATATGTTATGCGGTCATACAGCGCTCAGAACCTTTCGACAAACTCATCCTCCGTGAGGATCGGTATTCCGAGCTCCTTTGCCTTTCTGTTTTTGGAGGAATTGGAGGCGGCATCGTTGTTCACAAGATAATCCGTCTTCTTTGAGACGCTCCCTGTCACCTTGCCGCCCCGGCTCTCAACATAGGCGGTAAACTCGTCGCGGTTTTTGAAGTGGTGCACATCTCCGGTTATGACGAAGGTCAGCCCCTCACAGGAACCGCCAGCGCGCTCCGCCACCGGCACATGCTCCACATGCAGCTCCGGCAAAAGGCGCGCAAGTCCCTCCCGATTTTTTTCGTTCCCGTACCATGCGAGAATGGAGCTTGAGCGCTCGCCGCCGATCCCCTCGATATCCTCAAAGCCCTCCCCGTTTTTCATGCGCTCCAAAAAAGCGTCAAAGCCGATTGCAGAGACAATCCGCTTCGCCGCATCCGCCCCAATCATCGGGATACAGAGCGCAAAAATCAGATTTACGGGATGAACCTCGCGGCTTCTCTCAATCGCGAGCTCCATGTTCGCCACGGATTTCTCACCGAAGCCCTCCTGCTGTTCAATCTCCTTAAAATGCTCCCGCAGATGATAAATATCCGCAAATTCCCTGATGTACCCGTCGTTGATAAAACGCAGCATTGTCCGGGTCGAGAAGCCGTCAATATCCATTCCGCCCCTGCTGACAAAGCGGGCAAATTTCTTGACATTTTTTGCGGTGCACTCCGGGTTGGTGCAGCGCAGGGTCTTGGTCCCGCTGTTTTTGCTCACGGCAATCTGCGTGGGCGCATGGCACACCGGGCATTGCGCAGGGATCTCCACCTCCCCTGCGGCGTCCTTCACCGCAATGCACTTCGGGATGATTTTGTTTGCCTTGATAATCGAGAGCGTACAGGTTTTTCCGATCCCCAGCCGCTCAATCTCGCTGATATTGCAGAGACTGGCCCGGGTGACAGTCGTCCCCTCAAGCTGCACCGGATCAAACACCGCCACCGGCGAGATGGTCGATACGGCACAGGACCATTCAATGTGATCAAGCCTTGTGTCCGCAGACTCATCCTTCCATTTGAAGGCATAGCCCGCGCGCGTGGCGTGATGCCCGGTCACGCTCCCTGTGGCGGCGTATGCCGTGTCATCGTAACAGATCACAAGTCCGTCCACCGGAATGTCCATCTGCCCGCTCTCCACCCGGTGCGTCCAGCGCGCAATTGCATCCTCCAGATGCGCCGCATCCGTCGCCTCGCGATCCACCACAGCAAAGCCAAGCCGCTCAAGGTAATCCATGCGCGCTCCCCACGAGTCCATCTCCCCGTCCGTATGCACAAGAGTGAAGGCGTGAAACCGCACCCGCCGTTCCTTCACCAGCGCCGGATCGTCCAGATTCAGCGTGCCGGACGCCAGATTTCTGGGATTTGCATATTTCTCATCGTCATCCTCAATCATATCGTTGATCAGCTCAAAATCCGTGTAAGAAATTGCCGCCTCGCCGCGCACCACAAAATGTCCCTTGTCGGCAATCTCCTGCGGAAAGCCGCTGATGGCGTGCCTCAAAAAGGTGATATTTGTCCCCACCGTCCCGTTTCCCCGGGTCAGAATTTTCGTGAGCCGGCCGCCGTCGTAGGTCAGCACCAGCGTCAGGCCGTCCAGCTTCCAGCTGAGCCAGACCGCGCGGTCTCCTGCCCATTCCAAAAGCTGTGGGATTTCCTTCGTCTTTGCCAGAGACAGCGCCGGGTACTCGTGCGTTTCCTTCTCTCCGCCGGAGGCTTCATAGCCGGTATTTCCCGTCGGGCTGTCCTCCCGCACGTAGCCGGTCTCCTCCTCTAACCTCGCCAGCTCGTCGAACAACAGATCCCACTCGTAGTTGCTCATCAGCTCTTCACTTCCGTTGTAGTAGGCATCCGACGCGAGATTTAACTGCTCGGTCAGCTCGTCAATGCGCAAACGCTTCTCTTCCATGCCCGTTTTTGCCCCTTCTTTTTTATTTGCGGACAGACGGCGCACCCGCAGAGTGTTCAATCATCTGCCTTAATTTGCGGTACTCCTCGTCCGTCACCCGGCGGTACTGTCCCGCCGGCAGGTCTCCCAGCCGGATATTCATGATCCGCACCCGGACAAGCCGCTCCACGCGGTATCCAAACACCTCGCACATGCGCCGGATCTGGCGGTTCAATCCCTGTGTCAGCACAATGCGAAACTGCTTTGCTTCCAGCTTCTCCACCTTGCACTTCCTCGTCGTGACATCCAGCTCCTCCAGATAGACGCCTCCCGCCATCCCACGGACAAAATCCGCCGTCACCGGCTTGTTGACCGTAACAATGTACTCCTTTTCGTGGCGGTTCACGGAGCGCATCATTTTGTTCACGATTTCTCCCTGGTTCGTGAGCAGCAAAAGCCCCTCGGATTCCTTGTCCAGCCTGCCCACCGGATAGACACGTTTCTCATAGCGGATGTAATCGACCACATTGTTTTTCTCCGCCTTCTGCGTTGTGCAGACAATCCCTCTGGGCTTGTGGAACGCAAGGAGGATTTTCTCCTCCTCCGGCGACACCGGCCGGCCATTGCACAAAACCCTCTGCCCCTGCAGCACCTGATCCCCGAGAGTGGCGACGCGCCCGTCGATTGTCACGGCTCCCGCCCCGATCAGCCGATCCGCCTCCCTGCGCGAGCAGACGCCCGCCTCGCTCAGATATTTGTTGATCCTTGTGCCCTCCATCCTCTTCCCTTCCGCGTAATCATACAGCGGAGACAAACGCCTCCGCCGTATCTCAATCAATCTTTTCGATCAAATCACTTCGTATATATCCGATTCCGCCGCCAAATTCAATCTTTGTCCACTCTCCCTCCGTGCCAACCGCCGTGAAGGTCTCTCCTGTGGCCGCGCGGCCGAGCTGTTCGCTGTTCACATTCGCGGATCTGCGGATTCTGGAGTTTGTCACCGTCCTCACCCGATAAGTCGTATTCTGCACTGGAGGATCCGTCTGCTCGCCGCCCTGCGGGTTATCACCACCCTGCGGTTCGTCACCGCCCTGAGGATCGTCATCTCCCTGCGGTTCGTCACCGCCTTGCGGCTCATCACTGCCCTGCGTATCTTCCGTGCCCTGCGTATCGTCCTCGTCCGGCTCAGTCGAAGGTCCTGCGCTGATGCTGTTCTGCCAGTTGGTCATAACGGCCCTCAGCGTCCCTCCGATCAGATTTGCAAGCTTCTCGTCTCCCGCCACTGCCGCCTCGTAACGGCTCTGTACATCCTGCTGAAGCGCCGCTACTACCTCACTCTTGTCGTAGGCAAGAATTTTTGAGTAGACCCCGGCGTCCAAATCCTGCTCCATAAAATTGAAATTGTAGGTCGTGTAGGCGCTGTTGACATAAAGCCTGCCCTCGTCGTCCCTCTGCAGATAGAAGAAATCCATGCCAGGGGCGGCCGTGTCCACATTGTAAAATTTCAGTTCATAACACGGTGACACAAAATACTCATTTTCATTCAGCTTGAGCGCATAACACTCCACATTCCGGTACTCCTCTTTGTAGTCCGAAAATACCTCAATATAGCTTTTCTCATTGGCGGACAGCACTGAGTAGGATTCCTCCAGCGCACGTACATCATTCCCCACGTACGCCCGATAAACCTTCGCAATCAGCGCGGCCACTTCCTCATCCTTTGTCTTTTCTACTTTGCCGCTCAGCACAGGCAATTCCTGCGAGTCCTCCGAGTTCTCGCTCTCGTTCTGCGTGGTCGGCTCCGTGCCGTCCGGTTTCTCCGACGGCTCGACGGGTCCTGCACATTTGACAAGCACCAGCACCAGCAGAAGAAACAGCACAGCCGCTCCAATATAGCGTTTATAATCAACAGAAAATTTATTAATCGGTTGTATCTTCATGATATCCTCCGTACTTGAAAAAAGCATCTGCACGGAAAATCTCACTGCGATACAGATGCATACGATATCTGTGGTAAGGTGGCGCCTTTGGCGACGGATTCCTTATCACAAAAGC
>JAFLRQ010000016.1 GCA_022511395.1 Agathobacter sp.
AAAAGGGTGCATAACGATGAGAGATTTGGCCAGGCTGCGCACAGAGATTGATGAGATCGACCGGCAGATGGTAAAGCTGTATGCGGACCGGATGCAGCTTGCCGCGGAGGTGGCGGAATATAAGATCAGCGTCGGGAAACCGGTGCTGGACCGGGAGCGGGAGCGGACGAAGCTGAATGCGCTCGAGGAGCTTGCCGACAGCGATTTCATGCGGCACGGAATCCGCGAGCTGTTTGAGCAGATCATGTCCATGAGCCGCAAAAAGCAGTATCAGCTTTTGACGGAGCACGGAATGGCGGCGGAGCAGGAGTTCACCGGGGTGGACGGCGTAAAGCGAGCAGGTGTGCGCGTCGTATTTCAGGGCGTGGAGGGCGCATACAGCCAGCAGGCGATGAGAACCTTTTTCGGAGAGGGCTGCGACGGGCTTTCCGTGGAGACTTGGAAGGACGCCATGGAGGCGATTGCGGACAAGAGGGCGGATTACGCGGTACTCCCGATTCAAAATTCCTCGGCGGGGATCGTGCCGGAAAACTATGATCTGCTGGTGCAGTACGATAATTATATTGTGGGGGAGCAGATTTTAAAGATTGACCATGCGCTTCTGGCGCTGCCGGAGGCAAAGCCGGACGATATTGCCTGCATTTTCTCCCACCCGCAGGCGCTTATGCAGTGCAGCGCGTACTTGGACGGCCGCAGGGAGGTCGAAAAAATCAGCGTGAAAAACACGGCGGAGGCGGCGAAGAAGGTGCGGGAGGATGCAGATCCCCGCCAGGCGGCAATCGCCAGCGCGCTCACGGCAGAGATCTATGGGCTGAAGGTTTTGGAGCATGCCATTCAAAACAACAAGAACAATTCCACGCGCTTTATTATTGTATCGGGCGAAAAGCAGTACCAGAGAAACGCGGAAAACATCAGCATATGCATTGAAATTCCGCATGAGAGCGGCTCGCTTTACCGCGTGCTCTCGCATTTTATCTACAACGGCCTCAACATGACAAACATCCAGTCCCGCCCGATTCCGGAGCGCAACTGGGAATACCGGTTTTTCATTGACTTTGAGGGGCGGCTGACGGACCACGCGGTCACAAACGCGCTGCGGGGTCTCGCGGAGGAGGCCAATTTTCTAAAAATTCTGGGGACATATTGATCCAAGGGGGGATTTTATGGCGACACATACCTATGCGTCGATCTACATCGGAACCTACGATGTAAGCTTGAAGGTGTTCGAGTTTTCGGACAAAAGACATCTGCGTGAGGTGGATCGCGTCCGCTGCCGCATGGAGTTGGGGCGCGGCGTGCTGATGAACGGAAGGATCGGCTATGAGCTGGTGGAGCTTCTGTGCGGCAAGCTGGCAGAGTTTAAGCGGATCGCGGAGAGCTACCGGGTGGAACAGTGCGAGGCTTACGCGTCGGATGTGTTTCGGCTGATGACGAACCGGCTGTTTATGCTGGATCAGATTCTGCTGCGCACCGGCCTTGCGGTGAAGATCTTAAGCAGCACGGAGCGCCGCTTTATCAGCTATGAGGCGGTGGCGGGACACGAGGCGTTTGAGAGCATGATCAAAACCAGGGCGGCCGTGGTAGATGTGGGCGGCAGCAGCCTGCAGATTACGCTCTTTCGGGAGGGGCGGCTTCTGACGACCCAGCACATTGAGGCGGGGACAATGAAGCTGCGCACCCTGCTCGGCGACCGCGGGCACTCCTTAAAGCTCTATGAGAAGCAGATCGTGGAGTACATCAACAAAAAGCTTGAGGGCTTTAGGGGCATGTATATGACCGACGATGTCGATTACGTGATATTGATCAGCGATTACGGGACGGAGCTGGTCAAAAGGGTCGAGAAGAACGGCGCCAACGACAAGCTGGTCAAGTCGGAAAAATTCATTAAATTTATTGACAAGCTGCAGAAGAATACGCTGGAGGAGATCACGAGCGAGCTGAACCTCCCCAACGAGCGGGAGCCGCTGATTGTCCCGTCCATCATGATGTTTCGGACGCTGGTGGAGAACATCGCACCAAAGGAGGTGTGGGTGCCCGGCTACGACATTCAGGACGGTATGGCATATGACTACGCGTACCGGAATAAGCTCTTAAAGTGCGCGCACGACTTTGAGGCGGATGTTCTCTCCGCCGCGCTGTCCATGTCGGAGCACTACAAGAGCTACAGCCCGCACATTGACGCGCTGCGCAGCCTCTCAACGAAGATCTATGACACCTTAAAAAAGGTGCATGGGCTCGGCAGGAGACAGCGCCTGCTCTTGGAGGTCGCGACGATTCTGCACGACTGCGGCAAGTTTGTCTCCATGAGCGGCAGCGCAGAGAGCGCGTACCAGATTATTTTGTCCTCCGAGCTGATCGGGCTGACGCATCTGGAGCGGGAGATTGTGGCCCTGACCGTCCTGTACAACACAAAGCCGCTTGACGACTATGAGGAGCTCTCCGACCGGCTGGATGTGGAGTCCTATCTGACGGTCGCCAAGCTGTCTGCGATCCTGCGCGTGGCGAACGCCCTGGACCAGAGCCATAAACAGAAATTTAAAAATATCCGCATCGCCGTCAAGGAGCGCGAGCTGGTGATCACCGTGGAGGCGTTCGAGGACATCTCGCTGGAACAGGCGCTCTTTGACGCAAAGACCCGGTATTTTGAGAATGTGTTCAGCATAAAGCCGCTCTTGAAGCAGAAAAAGACCTACTCAGTGTGAGTGTAAATTCGGAGGTTATTATGGATACAAAGATTGATTTTACAAATCCGGAGTACTACGAGAACCGGGAGCTGAGCTGGATCCGGTTTGACGAGCGCGTGCTTTCCGAGGCGAGGGACAAGACGATTCCGCTCCTGGAGCGCCTCAAATTTGTCAGTATTACCTCTTCGAATCTGGATGAGTTCTATATGGTGAGGGTCGCTTCCTTAAAGGATATGGTCCACGCGAACTACAAGAAGAAGGATATCGCCGGAATGACGGCCGCCGAACAGCTTGCGGCGATCAACGGCGCCACAAGGAAGCTTGTGGACACCCAGTACAGCACCTACATGCGGTCCCTGCTCCCGCTTTTGGAGAAGGAGGGAATCCGGATCATCGACGCGCACGAGGAGCTGACCGAAGAGCAGGGGGAGTTTGTGGACCGCTATTTTATGGACTGCGTGTACCCGGTTCTCACGCCCATGGCGGTGGATGCGTCGCGGCCCTTCCCGCTGATTCGGAACAAGACATTAAATATCGCGGCTCTTTTGGGCAGCAGGCATTCCGACGAGGAGCCGATGTTTGCCACCGTGCAGGTGCCCTCCGTGCTGCCGCGGATTGTGAAGATTCCGGGAGAGGGTGTGAATTATGTTCTATTAGAACAAATTATTGAGCGGAACATTGACATGCTTTTCTCCAACTATAAGGTACTGTGCGCGCACCCTTACCGCGTCATGCGCAACGCCGACCTCACGATTGACGAGGACGAGGCGTCGGATCTTTTGAAGGAGATTCAGAACAAGCTGAAAATGCGCCAATGGGGCGAGGTCATCCGCCTGGAGATCGAGGAAAAGGCGGACAAAAAGCTCCTGAAATTTTTGAAGTCGGAGCTTCGGGTGGCGGAGGAGGACATCTTCCGGATCGACGGCCCGATTGACCTGACCTACCTGATGAAGATTTATGGCATCGAGGGCTTTGACCATCTGCGCAGCAAGCAGTACACGCCGCAGCGCGTGCCTGAGATCGCGCCGGGGAGCAATATCTTTGACGCGATACGGGAGGGCGATATCCTGCTGCACCACCCGTATGAGACCTTCGACCCGGTTGTGGACTTCATCGGCCAGGCGGCGAGGGATCCGGATGTGCTTGCAATCAAGCAGACGCTGTACCGCGTGAGCGGCCATTCGCCGATCATTGCAAGCCTTGCGCAGGCCGCGGAGAACGGCAAGCAGGTGACGGTGCTGGTGGAGCTCAAGGCCCGCTTTGATGAGGAGCACAACATTGTCTGGGCCAAAAAGCTGGAGCAGGCGGGCTGCCATGTCATCTATGGTCTGGTGGGGTTAAAGACCCACAGCAAGATTGCGCTGGTGGTGCGCAGCGAGGAGGACGGAATCCGGCGCTATGTGCATCTGGGCACCGGAAATTACAACGACTCCACCGCGAAGCTCTACACGGACTGCGGCATTTTTACCTGCAAGGAGTCCATCGGCGAGGACGCCACCGCCGTGTTCAACATGCTCTCCGGCTACTCGGAGCCCCGCTCCTGGAATGAGCTGATCCTGGCTCCCTACTGGATGAAGGACAAATTTTTGCGGCTGATTGAGCGGGAGAGGAAGCATGCAAAGGAGGGCAGGGAGGCAGGGATTACCGCCAAGATGAATTCCCTGTGCGATCCGGATATCATCTCGGCGCTCTACGAGGCGTCCGCGGCGGGGGTTAAGATCGACCTGATTGTCCGCGGAATCTGTTGTCTGAAGGTGGGGATTCCCGGCGTGAGCGAGCATATCACCGTGCGCTCCATTGTCGGAAACTTCCTGGAGCACAGCCGGATCTTCCGGTTCTGCAACGACGGCGATGAGGAGCTCTACATGGGGAGCGCGGACTGGATGCCGCGCAATCTGGACCGGAGGGTGGAGATCATTTTCCCGGTTCTTGAGGAGTCGCTCAAGCAGAGAGTGAAGCATATTCTGGAGGTGGAGATGGCGGACAACGTGAAGGCGCGCATACTCGAGCCGGACGGCACATACACCAGAGTGGACCGCCGCGGGAAGACGGCAGTCAACTCTCAGGAGGTTTTCTGCAGAGAGGCGGTGGAGGCCGCGTCGAGAGAGGTGCAGAAAAACGGGGAACGTGTTTTTATTCCGGCGGAGCCGATTGAATAAGCAGGATGAAGGAGGAAGCACTATGAACAGGAAAAAATTTAGAGCCGCCGCCTGCTGTATGGCGCTTGCGGCTGTGATGGCGCTTACGGCAGGATGCGGAGGAAACGGAATGGACAGCACACAGAAGGTACCGGAGAAGTCAAAAGAACAGCTGGACAAGGAGAGGAAGAAGCTGGATCTGGATTTTTCGGTGGATCTCAGCAAATATGCGAAGCAGGCAGTTCCGGCGAAGACCTCTGTGCACGATCCTTCGGTCATCCGTGGGGAGGACGGTACCTACTACATTTTCGGCTCGCACATGGAATCCGCGAAGTCGACAGACCTGAGGACATGGGAACGGCTTGGCAACGGCTACCAGCCGACAAACACTGTGTACGGCAATCTCTTTGACGGGCACACGGATGTGTTTGCCTATGCGGGAAGCAATGACAGCCTGATTCCGACGGACGGTGACGGCGGTGTCCGCCTGTGGGCGCCGGATGTGATTTACAATGAGGCGATGGGCAAATACTGCCTGTACTACTGCGTGACATCGACATTCTATACATCCAACCTGTGTTTCGGTATCTCGGACAGCATTGAGGGTCCTTACGAGTGGGAGGCTGCCCTCATCTATTCCGGCTTTGACATGGACACAATCTCCGGCACGGATGTGCTTGACTATGTGGACAGGGACTATGCCGAGACCAACTACATTTCGGGGGGCGAGTACAATTTCCGCTCATGGCCGAACGCGCTGGATCCGAGCGTGTTTTACGATGAGGACGGAAGGCTGTGGATGGTGTACGGCTCCTGGTCCGGCGGCATCTTTCTGCTGGAGCTGGACGAGAAGACCGGAAAAGTGATCCACCCGGCGGCAGACCCGGAAAACAATGTGGACCCGTATTTCGGCAAGCGCCTTTTGGGCGGCGGGCACAAGTCCATTGAGGGCCCGTACATCCTCTGGGATGAGGCGAGCGGGTACTATTATCTGTTTGTGTCCTACGGCTCCCTGACTGCGGACGGCGGATACCAGATCCGCGTGTTCCGCTCTGAAACCGTGGACGGAACCTATGTGGATATGGAGGGAAAATATCCGGACGGCGGTGCGGGGGTGCACGCGTTTCGCGGCTTAAAGCTCTCCGGGAACTACAATCTGCCAAGTGTTAATCTGGCGTACAAGGCGACCGGGCACAATTCGGCGATGGTGGACGAGGACGGAAAGCGCTACATTGTCTATCACACGCGCTTCGCGAACAGCGGGGAGGTGCATTTCCCGCGGGTGAAGCAGTTTTTTGTCAACGAGGAGGGCTGGCCCTGCATGCTTCCCTACGCGACAAACGGCGAGACAATCGCTGATGAGGGCTACGCAAAGGACGCGGTGGTCGGCAGGTATTACATGGTGAATCAGGGCACGGCCATCAGCGCGGAGGTGGCGCAGCCCATTGTCCTCTACCTGACGGACAAGGGCAGTGTCTTTGGCGAGGATGTGGAGGGCACCTGGGCGATGACCAAGGGCAGTCCTTATATGCACATCAAAATCGGCGAGGTGGAGTACAGCGGCGTGTTCTGTGAGATGACCGACGAGGCGGGCACTTCTGTCATGACCTTTACGGCGGTGGGAGAGAACGAAAGCATCTGGGGCGTGAAATATGAGGAGTAGGAAGAACAGCACAGGAAAAAGAGAGCAGGTCACGGACGTCCTTAAGGGCGTCCTGGCCTGGGCTGTTGTCTCTGTGCTGGGTTTTTTGTATTGGATGGCAGTTCTTTTGCTGGCATCGATTTTTTTGATGAATATTTGGAAGATCAGCATTGAAAGACTGCTGACCTACGGGATCTGTCTGAGCATCATCACCTCCGTGGTCTATGCGGGGATGAGAATCTATCGTAAATTTCACTAAAGCATTTCAAAAATATATTGACTTTTCGGCAAAATCATAGTATTATCATATAAAGCTAAATTATTTTAGAAAAATATAAAATAAAACACCATCTTAAGGAGGTCTATATGGGGCTTATGAAGTTGAAAAAAAACTTCCCCAAGGCGGTATCGCTGGTGCTTGTGGCAGCGCTCTGCCTTGGTGTGGCGGGAACCGGCGAGCTGTCTGCGGCTGAGACCGGGAACGGCGTGGTCGGGCAGGGCAGTACCAGGGTATCTGCTGCCGGCGGCGAAGAGTATGTCAGCGAGCGCATCTCAAACAATTATTCCAGGGTGAGCGCCGGGTACAAGATGAGTGTCTACGACGGGGCGGATGTCGTGGTTTCCATGGGAGATGCGTTTGTCTCCGGAAGCGCCGGGCTCGTGCAGGATACCATGGGGTACGAGGGCTCTGCCGATGTGCTGGATCTGAGCGCAAAGGACACTGCGGTAATCCGGGTTCAGGTGCCGAAGGACGGACTGTATTCTGCAGAGCTGGATTACATCTCCTATGATAAATCGGTTCTGCCCATCGAGCTTTCCCTGCAGGTGGACGGGGCTTATCCCTTCTACGAGTGCAGGAGCTTAAGATTTGAGTCTGACTGGAGGCCAAATCCGCCGTCCTACGACCGCTATGACAACGAGGTCGTGACGATTCCGGAGAAGCAGATCCAGTGGAAGAGCAAATATCTGATGGATTCCAGCTACCGTCACGCGAAGCCGCTGCTGCTGGAGCTTTCAGCCGGGACGCACGAATTTGCGGTCACGGTGAACGAGGGAAGCTTCCTTCTCGGCAACCTTACCTTGCGCGCGCCGTATACAACCCCGGAATATACCGGGTCGCAGAAGGCGGAGGGCAAGGAGCGGATCGTGATTCAGGGAGAGAGATATGCCCTGACCAATGACTCCTCCATCCACGGAGTTGTGGAGTATGACACAAGCATCACTCCGTATGAGACTGTGGATAAGGTGCTGAACACGCTGGATTCCGACTCCTTTGACTCAGCAGGGCAGAAGGTGACTTACGAATTTCAGGTGCTGGAGGCAGGTTACTACTATATTGGGATGAATTACCGCCAGTCTGACAAGATCGATTTTCCGGTGTTTGTCGATGTGGAGGTGGACGGAGAGATCCCAAACAGTGCATTCGAGTCCTACGCTATGGCATATACTACAAAGTACCGGACCACCACGCTGGCCGATGACGACGGAGAGAAGCTGAGCGTCTATCTGGATGAGGGCATGCACACCATTTCCTTCACCATCAGCATGGACCCGATCTGCACGATCATGGAGGAGCTGGAGGAGATCATGTCCAATGTCAACGATCTGGCACTGGAGATCACAAAGGTGGCGGGAACCAACTCCGACAAGTACCGTGACCTGACCTTGAGCCGATACATACCGGATCTGGAGGAGACCCTCTACAGGTACTCCGACGAGCTGTACGCGTTGGAGAGGAGCGCGCTTCCCTACAACGAGAGCAAGAAGAACGTCGCAGCCATGGCGTCCATGATTATCGCGGCGAAGCAGTTAAAAAGCCTGGGTGATGAGCCTGACGAAATTCCGTACCGCGTCGCGGAGCTCTCCTCAAGCGCGAACTCCGTGAACCATTATCTTGCCACAACCATTGACACTCTGATGAAGAACGGACTTGCAATCGACCGGATTTACCTTTATCAGGAGGATGCGAAGCTCCCCTCCAAGCCGGGCTTCTTTGCATCCATCTGGATGAATATCAAACGCTTTTTCGCCTCCTTTACCGAGCAGGCGTACTCGACGAGCAACACGGACCCGAGCCATCTGCAGGTGTGGGTGAACCGGTCCAGCCAGTATGTGCAGATTATGCAGAAGATGATCGACGAGTCCTTCACGCCGGAGACGGGCATCGAGGTGGATATCAGTATTATGCCGGACCAGTATAAGCTGGTGCTGTCCAACTCCGCCGGCAACGCGCCGGATGTGGCGACGGGCATCAACTATACCGTGCCCTATGAGCTGGCCGTGCGGGGCGCTCTGGCGGACATGACGCAGTTTGATGATTTTAGAGAGGTGGCAAAGCCGTATGAGCCGGGCTTCTTTATGACCGGAACCATCGGTGACAGCGTCTACTCCATGCCGGAAACCATGAACTTCTGGGTATTGTTCTACCGCACGGATGTCATGGAAAAGCTTGGGCTGGGGATTCCGAACACCATGGACGATGTGGTCAATATGCTGCCGGAGCTGCAGATGAGGGGCTTAAACTTTTACTATCCGACTGCCGGAATGATTGTCATGCGCAACTTCCACGGCACGACCCCCCTGATCGTACAGAACGGCGGATCGCTCTACTTTGACAATGCCGCTGCGGGAACGGCCCTCGGAACCGAGGCGTCTGTCGCAGGAATGACGCAGTTGACCGAGCTGTTCACCATCTACGATTTGGATGTCAATGTGGATAACTATTACCAGCATTTCCGCAACGGCGACCTGCCGATCGGAATTGCGGATCTGGGCGCGTACAATCTGCTGAAGAACGCAGCGCCGGAGCTCTCGAGCTCGTGGGAGATCGCGCCGATCCCCGGAATTGTCCAGGAGGACGGAAGCATCAACCGCAGCACCTGCGGATGTGCGGAGAGCAGCGTGATCTTTAAGAGTGATTCCGAGCGCGAGAAGAAGGCGTGGGAGTTTATCAAGTGGTGGTCCTCTGCCGACGTGCAGGCGGAGTTTGGCCAGACCATCCAGATCACTTACGGGGATGAGTACATGTGGCCTACCGCCAACCAGGAGGCCTTTGCACAGCTCCCGTGGGATGCGGACGACAAGGAAGTGATCATGGAATTCGCAAAGAATGTCGTGGATGTGGCGCGGGTGCCGGGCACTTACATGCTGGAGCGTGAGATGAGCAACGCCTTCAATGATATTGTCGTCAACGGCGACACGGCGCAGATGCGCATCGACAAGGCGGTAAAGACCATCAACCGCGAGATTAACCGTAAGCTGGAGGAATTCGGGTTCAATGACAGCGACGGAAATGTGGTGGAGGAGTATCGAATTCCAACCTACGACAGCGTCAAAAAACTGCTCGGACGGGAATAGAAATGGGGTGAGAGTATGAGTGCATATAAAAAGGTCAACAACAAAATTGCAAAGCGCGAGAACAACAAGAGCGGATATATCTTTGTCGCGCCGTTTGCAATCATGTTTTTGGTGTTCATCCTGATCCCGGTTCTGCTGGCGGCGGTTCTGTCCTTCACGAACTATAATGCCATCGAGTGGCCGAGCTGGACCGGATTTCTGAACTATGTCACACTGATCACAAACGACGAGATTTTCATGCAGCATGTCCTGCCGAACACCGTGGTGTACGCGGTGGCGGTCGGCATCGGGGGATACATATTATCGTTTATCCTGGCATGGGCGCTGTGCAACCTTTCCCATCTGCCGAGGACGATCTTCGCACTGATCCTGTACTCGCCGAGTATGACGGTGGGTGTCTCCATGACGGTGCTGTGGAAGGTTATCTTTTCCGGAGACCAGACGGGACTTTTGAACAGCTGGCTCATCAGCCTCGGAGTCATCACGGACCCCATCATCTGGCTGACAGACGCGAGATATCTGCTGCCCATCGTAGTGATTATCGGACTCTGGTCCTCCATGGGCATCGGCTTTCTGTCCATGATCGCCGGCATACTCAACGCGGATGAGTCCCTGTACGAGGCCGCGGCAATTGACGGCGTGAAGAACCGTTTTCAGGAGATGATCTACATCACGATTCCGCAGATGAAGCCGCAGATGCTCTTCGCGGCGGTTATGGCGATTGTGGGGGCTTTCCAGAACGGCATGATCTCCAGCCTTTTGACCGGAAATCCTTCCCCCGGCTACGCGGCGCAGCTGCTTGTGAACCATATCGAGGACTACGGTTTTCTGCGGTATGAGATGGGTTACGCGGCGGCAGTCTCTGTTGCACTGCTTTTGATCGTACAGCTGTTCTCAAAGGCGGCCAACTCGCTTTTGACGGACAAAGATGAATTTTAGAGAGGGGGAGGCAGAAAATGGCATATAAAGGAAAACGCATCAATCCACAGAAATTTGAGCGGGGACAGATCAAGATTATGATCATCCTCCTTCCGCTCATCATCTTTATGGCACTGCCGCTCATTTTCATCGCAAACCATGCATTTAAGCCGATGGAGGAGCTGTTCGCATTCCCGCCTACGTTCTTTGTGCGGAACGCGACACTGGAGAATTTTACCAAGCTGATCAAATTCAGCCGCACATCGGGAACCCCGATGAGCCGCTACGTGTTCAACAGCCTTCTGGTGACCGTGCTCACGGTGGGCTTGTCGCTGCTTTTTACCACGATGACCGCCTTTGCGCTGTCCAAGATCAAATTTAAGGGAAGAAATCTCCTGATGCAGATCAACCAGATTGCGCTGATGTTTGTGTCAACCGCCGTTCTGATCCCGAGATTTCTGGTGATCTGCAAGATCGGTATCATTGACACCATGTGGGCGCATGTTCTCCCGCTGGTGGCGATGCCGGTGGCACTCTTTCTTGTGAAGCAGTTCGTGGACCAGGTGCCGGACTCGCTGATTGAGGCGGCGTATATGGATGGGGCAACGGATTTCCAGGTGTACCGCAAGGTCATCATTCCGATGATCAAACCTGCCATCGCGACTGCAGCGATCCTCGTGTTCCAGCAGGTGTGGACGAACATGGAGACATCGAATTATTACATCAATGACGACAGCAGGAAGACCTTGACCTTCTACATGAATTCTCTGGTCAATGTGAACAACACAGTAGCCGGTCAGGGTATGGCGGCGGCGGCCTCCCTGATCATGTTCCTGCCGAATTTGATCCTGTTCATCATTCTCCAGCGGAGCGTTATGAACACGATGGCAAATTCCGGTATCAAGTAGGAAAGAGGATGCAGAGCATGAAAAATAATAGGAAAACCGTTTTAAAATTTACAGCCATATTCCTGTTTGCAATGGTCCTTATTTCCGGAGTCGGCCGGATGAGGGTCTATGCCGACACCCCTTATAAGACTTATACCATTGACGGTTATGGCTCAATCAATGAGACAATGTCCGCGTACCTGCCGGTGGAGACCATTACCAAGTTTGGCGATGAGGCGCTGAGCGGACCAAACGACCTGTGCGTGACAAACGACGGAGAGATCTATGTCGCGGATACCGGAAACGGGCGCGTCATTGTCGGAGACATCGACGGCAGGCTGATCAAGATCATCGGAAAGGGAACACTGGCAGCGCCCATGGGCGTGTTTGTGACGAAGAACAAGCACATCTATGTGGCGGACCGCGACGCGGAGGCGGTGTTTGAGTTCGATCCCTCCGGGGAGGTCTTAAACAAGTACACAAAGCCGGACAATCCGCTCTATGGCAAGAGCTTAAGCTTTCAGCCCATCAAGATCGTTGTGAACGACGCGGGCGTGATGTACATTGTCTGCCAGTCGAACACAAACGGAATTGTCGAGATTTCTCCGACGGACGGAGGAACCTTCCTCGGCTATTTTGGAACAAACTTCGCGTCGAGCGACATTATGATCATCATTCAGCGCGCCATCATGACAGATGCGCAGCGGGCAAAGATGGTCAGCAATATCCCCTCGACTCCGGACAATCTGGCAATCGACAACAAGGGTCTGATTTATACGGTAACCCGCGGAGACAAGACGAGGACCTTAAAGCACTTGAACATTGCGGGCACCAACCTCTTCGGAGATCTGGATTACGCCGACATCCCGGCGGCGGTGACCGCGGGAAACCATGACAATGTCTACGTTGTGGACCAGAGGGGTTACATTTACGAGTACAACAATGAGGGAGAGCTTTTGTACGTGTTCGGCGGACCGGACGACGGAACGCAGCGCGTCGGCCTCTCAACCATTATCACCGCCATTGCGGCGGATAACTCCGACCGGATCTATACCTTGGATTCCGACAAGGCACAGATTCAGGTTTACCATTCCACCGAGTTCACGGATCTCTTGCACGAGGCGCTGTACCTGTACTCCAAGGGGCGCTACACGGAGAGCAAGGAGCCGCTGGTGAAGGTTCTCCAGATGAACAGTATGTTCGACTACGCAAACATGGCGATGGGCCGCGCGTACTTCCAGGAGGAGAACTACGAGATGGCGCTCTACTATGCGAGGCTCGCCAAGGACTACGAGGGATATTCCGACGCCTACTGGGAGATCCGAAACCTGTGGCTGAAGAAAAATCTGGTTACGGCGCTGCTTATTATCGTCCTGATCTATGTGGCGGTCAAAGTGATCAAGCACCTGGACAGGAAAAAACATATTCTGGACCGGCCCCGGGCGCTGATTGCAAAGATCAAAGAAAACCGGGTGATGTCGAATCTGGGCTATTCGAAATATTTTATGAGGCATCCGATCGACGGCTCCTACGGGATTGCCAGAGAGGGCAGGGCCTCATGGATCGCCCCGACCATTCTTCTGGTGATCTTTATGGCCGAGTATGTCATCAATAAATACCTGTGCGGCTTCCTGCAGAAGACGGTTCGTGAAGGGCGGTATGAGATCTTTTCCGACATTGGGCTGGTTTTGGTTGTGGCAGTGGGACTGACGATGTGCAACTACCTGATCTGCACCATCAACGAGGGCGAGGGCACGGTCAAAAAGATTTACACCTATTTCTGCTACTGCCTGCTGCCGTACATCTTGCTGACACCGGTCAAATTCGTGTTGTCGCATGTGCTGACAACGAACGAGCAGTTTCTCATCAGCATGCTGGATATGCTGATCCTGGGATGGATTGTCGTGCTTGGCGTGCTGGCGATCAAGGAGGTCAATAACTTTAAGCCTTCAGAGACTGCGAAGGTCATCGCCCTGACCGTCTTTACCATCCTGATTGTGGCGCTGTTAATCTTCATTATCTATGTACTTTGGGCTCAGGTATTCCAGTTCATCAGTGCAATCTTTGGAGAGGTGGTGTATCGACTTGGCTATTAAAATCAAACGAATGATCAGTTTACTTACCGTGGCGGCGCTGCTGATCGCGGCGGTTCCGGCACAGACCTTCTTTGCGACGGTTGTCACGGACACACAGGCCGGAGAGGACGCTCCGGCAGCGGAGCCGGAGACACCCGCAGAGGAACCGGAGGACAGTGAGCCTTCCGAGAGGATAGACCCCTCCGAGTGGGTGACAAAGGCGGACTACAGGAAGGTCGCGGAGAGCGATACCTATATCCTCTACCTCTATGAGCCGCGCCTGTCCGTCATGCTTGAGAACAAGAAGACGGGGAAGGTCCTCGAGTCCACCTTGAGCGACGAGAAGGATGACGGGACGTCGAACAAGACCTGGACGGCGTACATGAAATCAGGCATCGTCATCAACGCGATTGTCAAGGCGACAAACACCTACCAGGTGGATCTTCTGACCTGCAAAAACGAATTGAAGTACACCTATAAGGACAACGGCTTTACCGCAAACATCTACTTTTCGGAGTACGGCTTCCACCTGGATGTCGAGGTGACGCTTGAGGGTGACGAGCTGGTGGTGCGGGTGCCGGAGGACTCCATCAAGGAGGATCTGTTGGACAGCGAGCGCTACATCTCAATGATCAGCCTGTTTCCCTTCATGGGATACACCTATCTGGATGAGCAGGACGGCTACATGCTGGTTCCGGACGGAAACGGGGCGCTGATTTACCTGGACGACAAGGAGGGGCGCTACAACAGCGGATTCTCACAGCTCATCTACGGCAGGGACCACGGCTTTGAGGAGAGCAAGGTGGAGAAGCTGCTCTGGGAGCGCTATCAGACGGTCACGGAGGCGAACGATGTCATTGCCCCGGTGTTCGGAATGGCGCACACGGAGGATGAGCTGGCATATCTCGCCGTTGTGGAAGAGGGCGATACCCGCGCAAGCATCGAGGCCCACCCGAACGGGGTGGCAGTGAACTATAACCGCTGCTTTGCAAAGTTTTTGCTGAGAGATATCTATGTGCAGCCGCTGAACAATTCCAACAGCGGAACCGTCACCAACGCGGAGCGCGACCGGACGCACAATGACCTTCAGGTGCGCTACCTGCTCCTGAGCGGGGAGGACGCGGATTACTCGGGCATGGCAGTGGCCTACCGGAACTATCTGCTGGACAACAAGCTGGTCACTGTCAAGCCGTCGGACTACAACACCCGGGTGGATTTCCTCGGAACCGACCGCGAGGAGTTCCTGATTGGGACGAAGGCCGTTACCATGACAACCGTGGACAATATTGAGGAGATTTACGGAGAGCTTCAGGATGCGGGCGTGGACAGTGTCTTGAGCGTCTATAAGGGCTGGCAGAAGGGCGGCATCTACAACCTGCCCATCAGCAAGTACAAGGCGGACCGCAAAATCGGCGGCACAAGTGCCCTCACAAGCCTGATCAAGGATTCCGCCGAGAAGGATTACAGCCTTTACCTCTACAACGACGCGCTGCGCATGAACGCATCGACCAACATGATGACATTCAACGCGGTGAAGATGGTCAACAAGCGGACCTTGAAAGAAAATGTGCGCGCGCAGGTGTATGACACGTTCTACTATCTGCTGCCGAACAGGGCGCAGAGCACGCTTGCAAAATTTGTGAAATCCTACACCAAAAAGGGCGTGGAAAATCTGGCGCTGGCGGGACTGTCCGACACGCTGTTCTCCTACAGCTCACAGGGCAGTTACTACGGGCGGGCGCAGACGGCGGAGAGCTTTGAGAACACAATTGCAGATCTGGACGAGAGCACAAACCTGATTCTGGAGCAGCCCTACGCTTACCTCTGGGATCACACGGACGCCTTCCTCGACATGCCGCTGGGCTCCTCGGACTATATGTACCTGGATGAGGAGGTTCCGTTCCTGTCGATGGTTCTCAAGGGAATTATGCCGATGTACTCCGACTATGTGAACTTTGAGGCGAACAAGACCGAGTTCTTCTTACAGATGGTGGAGTCCGGCGTATATCCGTCCTTCTATGTGACCTACGAGAATTCGTCCGCATTGATCTACACGAACTCGTCCAATCTCTACAGCACGGAGTACAGGATCTACAGGGACACCATCACCGAGTATGACAAGGCACTCCGTGAGGTTGCGGAGGCGGTTGGATCTTCCTTCATTGTGGAGCACACGAAACTGCCGAATGGCGTAACCACTGTCGTCTATGATAACAATGTTGTCATTTACGTCAACTATACTGACAGTGCGGTAAATGTGGATGGCATCACAGTCGATGCACTGTCCTATAAGGTAGGTGAGGCGAAATGAGTGAGAAAAACGAAAAAAAGGAAGTGGAGCTGCTGTCCGCAAGGGAAGAGAGAAGAAGAAAGCGGGAAGAGAAGAAAAACCGCGTCAAGGTCAAACAGGGGAAGCTCGCCAAGCGCGATGCCATGGTTGGTCTGGCGTTCATCAGCCCGTGGATCATCGGAGCGTGCGTGTTCCTCCTGTATCCGATGGGGGCCTCCTTCTGGTACAGCTTAAACAACATCCGTCAGACTCCGCTGGGAAAGAAATACACCTTTCTCGGACAGGGGAACTATACGGAGATCCTGTTCCGCGACGCAGATTTCCCGCTGGAGATCATTGACTACATTACCTCGACGCTCCTCTCGGTGCCGATCATCGTTGTGTTTGCGCTGATCATTGCAATGATGCTGAACCAGAATATCAAGGCGAAGGGATTTTTCCGCTCCATATTCTTCCTTCCGGTGATCATTGTCAGCGGACCGATCCTCGGAATGCTGACGGCGGAGGGCGCGGGGAGCATCACCGCGATTGACACGCAGTCGATCACGCAGGCAATATCGAACTTTCTGCCGAGGGCGCTGGCGACGCCGGTGTCCGATCTGTTCACGAATATGATCACGATCCTGTGGTACTCCGGCGTGCAGATTCTGATCTTTTTGTCGGCACTGCAGAAGATTGACCGCTCCATGTACGAGGCGGCGAAGATCGACGGCGGCTCCGGATGGGAATGCTTCTGGAAGATTACGCTGCCGACCATCAAGCCGATGATCCTCTTGAACTGTGTGTACACCATCATCGCAATCTCGAACAATGACCAGAACACCATCATCGGACTGATCCAGTCCTCCATGTTCTCCGGCATCAAGGAGAAGGGCTACGGATATGCGTCCGCGATGGCGTGGATGTACTCGCTGATTGTCCTCCTCATCGTGGGCATCTTTGCAGTGATTTTCCTCGCAAAGAAGGACGTCTATGAGAGACAGGTCAAGAAGATGAAAAAGGCGATGCGGAAAGAAATAAGTACCCGCAAAAAGATAGAAAGGAGGAGTGCAAGAAATGCCAAGAAGATCCAAAAAGCAAGACAGAAACGCGGCTACAAGTCCTACACCGGCTCAGGCGACTACTAAGGCTGCGTACAAGAAAAAACCGTGGTATCAGGATCTGAGCAAGGATAAGATCCGCATTTTCATGCTGGGCTCCAAGGAGCGCGAGGGATTTTTAAAGATGTTTGTCATCTACGCGCTGCTCATCTGTATCGGATTCATCTATCTGTACCCGATCCTGCACATGGTCAGCACCAGCTTCATGTCGCTGGATGATTTGCTGGATTCCTCCATCAACTGGATTCCGAGCTCCTTCAATCTGGCAAACTACAGGCAGGCGGCAAAGAGCATGGATTTCTGGAAATCCCTGGTACAGAGCATTATTCTGGCGGGAGTTCCGACGCTGTGCAACCTGCTCTCCTGCGGGCTGATCGGGTACGGGCTTGCGAGATTTGAGTTCCCGTGCAAGAAGCTTGTGATCGCGATCATCGTGTTCACCTTTGTGCTGCCCTCACAGATCACCATGATTCCGACCTACGTGCTGTACTCCAACATGCGGATTCTGGGGACGATCTGGGCGTTCATTCTGCCCTCGCTTCTGGGCATGGGCATCAACGCGCCGATCTTTATCCTGATCTTCTGGCAGTTTTTCCGCCAGGTGCCGAAGGTTCTGATCGAGGCGGCCCAGATTGACGGGGCAGGGTACTTAAAGTCATTCCTGCGGATCTCCGTTCCCTCCGCGGCACCGGCGATCATCACCGTGTCGCTGTTCTCCTTCGTGTGGTACTGGAACGAGGCATATCTGACAAAGATGTATGTGCACGGGGTGACGTCAACGACCGGATGGACCTCGCTGGTGATCCAGCTCGACGCCTTTGCGACAAACTACAACTCTTACGCGCAGACCGCGACCAGCGCGGTGACGAGCCTGAATGAGTCCATCAACATGGCGGGTACGACGCTCAGTATTCTGCCGCTGCTGCTCATGTATCTGATCCTGCAGCGCTACTTTGTGGAGAGTATCGACCGCACCGGTATCACCGGAGAATAAACATTTTAACAAAAACAAAAATATTTTAGAAAAAGCTATACAAAACAATAGTGACTGTGATATAATATGATTATCAAAGGATGAAGGGATTTCATCATCAATTTAAAGAAGGGGGAATCAGTATGAAAAAGAAAATTGTTTCTTTGCTGCTGACGGCGGCGATGGTTGCCGGATTGGCAACAGGCTGCGGGGGCGGACCGGGCGGAACCGGAAACTCTGCGCCGGATGTGTCCGGGGAGACTGAGGAGGTTGTGATCAACGGCATTACATACCACAAGGCGACGGACATCACCGAGGATAAGATTGAGCTGACCTACTTCCACTTTGACCAGAAGGAGACGGTGGAGTATCTGGCAGAGCGTTTCATGGAAATCTATCCGAACATCAAGGTCCATGTCATCTACAATCAGGTGGGAGAGAGCAGCCCGGGAGCCGGCGACGGCTACAACGACGTGCTGGCGGCCATGGTGGGAGACAAGAAGACACCGGATGTGATCATGAGCTCGGACTGCGACTTTGCACTGTCCAACATGCTGTACAAGGATATTTCTCCGTGGTACAACACGGATCCCGAGACAAAGAATCTGGCAGACACCGTCAACGACTGCGGGCTGGGATGCTTTGAGACAAACGGGCGGTTTGCTGTGCCGGTGAAGTTTTTCCCGACGGCAATGCTGGTGGATTTAAACGTGCTTGAGACACTGAACCTCAAGGCGCCGAAGAGAGACTGGACCTGGTCTGAGATGATCCAGCTCATCAAGGACGCGACCCAGAAGGGCACGGACGGCATGCAGTATTACGGAATCGGCGTGTACAACCGTCTGGATTCCTATTACGGAATCGCGGCGGCCCAGACCATCAAGGGCGAGTTCGGATTCAACGGCGACAGCTTTGACCTTGCCACATGGGCAGTGGGAGAGCAGGAGTTCTCCGATCTGAAGCTGGCAGGCTATGCGGCTCCTGCCACCGGCACACTGGAGATGGAGGAGTGGATGGGCGACTTTGACGGCTGGTGCGGAGCATCCGGCCATGTGGCTCTCTTCTCTGAGGCGTTCTGGACCTTCCAGGGCACATGGAACACCGATGCGTACAAAGAGCAGTACGATCTGGACATTGTTCCCTATGTCGTGCCGGCAGTGAGCGCGGAGGATGCCACCAAGGATCACCACGCCATCGCTACTATCGACTTTGGGGGGGTGACAACCTCCTGCAAATACCCGCGTGAAGCCTATGAGCTCCTCAAGTTTATGAGCTACGGCGTTGACGGATGGAAGACCAGAATTGAGGCCTACAACAACAAGGAGCTGGTGAACGCATCCGGCCTTGCGCTCAAGTACGACGTTATGCCCTGCCCCATCACCAAGGATCAGGAAGTGTGGGATGCATACACGGATATGTACTGCGAGGGTATGGATGACACCCACAAGGGATACTGGAAAGAGTATTTTGCATCTGTTATGCAGCCGATCCCGTTTGGCTGGACCAGCATTGCAGGCTACTGGAATTTCTGTGACGGATACTTCAACAAAATCGGAATCCACGATCTGGTGGATAAAGGAAGCAAGAAGGCTGCGGACTATGCGGATGAGGGAACCCGCCAGGCGAACTCTTACCACGCAGAGGCGATGCTCGACTATTTCGGACCGGATAAGTACGATATCCTCACGGATGAACAGATCGCAAAATATGAGGCGATGATCATCGAGCAGAACGAGTAGACGGATTTAAGCACGCGTGATACTCACGGCCGGCTTCATCGGCCGTGAGTATAAATAAACAGTTCTATGACATAAGGAGGTCAATTATGAGAAAGAAGGTTTTGGCAGCACTTTTATGCGCTGCAATGTCGGTATCTCTGCTGGCGGGCTGCGGCAGCAAGGATAAAGACACACAGAAGGACAATACCCAAAAGGACAATACCCAGCAGGGAACCGAGCCGGAGGGTCCCTCCGGCCCGACTCTGGCGGATGCGGAGGACATCGGCTTTGAGCCGCTGTATCACTTCGGCTTGGACGGCAAGGATGAGGGACTCACTATGGTTGTGAGAGACGAAGCTGACACGGGCGGCAATACCGGCGCGATCTATGGCATCAAAGAGGATGCGGGCGTTCAGCAGATCATTGCCAACGGACCGGTGGGGGACTGCACCTACTTCAACGGAAAGTACGGCATCAAGCTTCCGATGGAGTCCCTGGATTCCAACGAGTACACCATCTCCTTCTGGGTGAACGGCGACCGTTTTGGCGATTTCGGCGCAACCCTTCAGCTGGGACACAACGTGGGTATGAGTGCCGATGACACTACGGTTACATGGGTCAACTTTACCCAGGGACCGTGGAGCAGCACGGGAGGCCCGCTGTTCCCGGTAGTGTGGAACCTAAACTCTGCCAACAAAACACAGCCCTGGACCGCATGGTATGACGATTCGGTTCACGGAAAGAAGGAGTGGGTCATGGTGACCCTGGTGGCGACCGGAGAAAAGTATGACTTTACAGACGCTACCTCCGGCGAGGTTACCGGGCGTGTTCACTCCAAGCTCTATGTAAATGGAATGCTGGTCAATGATTCTCTGGGAGAGACCATGGACGGCTATTCCGGAATGGCGCAGGATATTTTTACTGCTTCCTACGGCGGATTTGAGGCTTATCTCGGAATCAACTACTGGGATGTAGTGTTCAAGGGCTTCATGGATGAGTTGTATGTGTACAACAAGGCACTGACCGACGGCCAGGTGGCAAAGCTCTTCGCAGAGGGCAATCCCAATGTTGAGTCTGTAGCGAATGTGGAAGGTGAACCGGAAGATGCTCCGTTGGATATCACGATTACCGGAACGGCAGTCGGAGATACGGACTGCAGCATGGGCTTCAGGGGCGCGCACAGCGAGACCTGGAAGGTGGACAGCGGTGCTACCGTCACAAAGACCTTCAAGAATTACCACACGACAGAGCTGCCCGCGAACTGGCACAACTTTGTAGTGGTTCTGCAGAATGTGGCCGACGCCCACAGCGCGGATGACAATGCGGCTTACAAGGAGTACGGCGTGTTCCGCGCAGACAACTATGGATGGCAGGGTGCTCTGAACACCGGAGAGAATCTGGAGGAGCTCGGCTGGGTGGTTGAGAGCAACTGGGACTTTGGTACCTTTGTGGATGATATGCAGGGTGCAACGGTTGTCCTGTCTGTGACCAACAACGGAACCACCGCTGACATTGTGGCGGATGTGACCACTGCAGGCGGCAAGACCTACCAGCAGAAGTATGGCAACATTGCGGTAGACGGAGATCTGTATTTCTGTCTGACGGGAGAGAAATGCTGTCTGGATATTCAGTAATTGTGACAGGATATAAGACAGTCCGATATGGATCGTAATAGAATGGAGCTGTCATTCGTGGCAGCTCCGTTTTTTTCCGGAAGCATAAGGAATACCGTCGGGGATCAAAGAAGAGCTTGAATGAGAAGGAGACCAACAATGAGCACAGACAGGAAACTGAGATACAATGAGCCATGGATTTTGCAGCGCGCGGACCCTTACGTGTACTGCAGGGACGGGTGGTACTATTTTACGGCGTCTCTTCCGCAGTATGACGGGATTGCACTGCGCCGTGCAAGGTCGCTGGAGGAGCTGCCGGCGGCTGAGGAGGTCATGATCTGGAGGAAACACGAGAGCGGGCCCATGAGCGCGAATATCTGGGCGCCGGAGCTCCATTATCTCTTTGGCAGATGGTATATCTATTACGCCGGAGGCGAGGTTGGGGATATTTTCAACATCCGCCCCTATGTGCTGGAATGCCGAAGCGAGGATCCCATGAGCGGACCGTGGGTTGAGATGGGCAAGATGCGGCGGGCGGCGGAGGACATTTTCTCCTTTGAGGCCTTTTCGCTGGATGCGACGGTGTTCGAGCACAGGGGAGAGTGGTATTATATCTGGGCGGAGAAGGTCAGCGTGGGGCCGCAGATCTCAAACCTCTACATCGCCAAGATGGAGAACGGCTACACCTTAAAGACGGTCCAGGTGCTCCTCACCACGCCGGATTACGACTGGGAGCGCGTAGGCTTCTGGGTCAATGAGGGTCCCGGCATCTTAAAGCACGACGGGAAAATTTTCCTGACCTACTCGGCGAGCTCCACCGGCGTCTGCTACTGCGTGGGGATGCTGACGGCGGATGAGGACTCGGACCTTCTGGACCCGCGCTCGTGGACCAAGGAGCGTTACCCGGTGCTGAAATCCGACAGTAGTCTGGAAATCTATGGGCCGGGCCACAATTCCTTTACGAAGGATGAGGATGGAAACGATGTGATGGTGTACCACGCGAGAAAAGAGGCTGAGATTGAGGGAGACCCGCTCTACAATCCGAACCGCCATGCCATGCTGATGAAGGTGCAGTGGGATGAGAAAGGAACACCCGTGTTCTCCTTGTCCTAAACGGGCAGGGAACACGGGTGTTACATATTCGGCGCATAGGTGATGTTGACCCGGATGTCTTGTCCATAATTGCCGAAGGATTTGCCGAACAGCGTCAGGCCGCCGACATGCTTGGCAGTTTCCTCGACGCTCATGCGGAAGCGGATGCCGCTGTGGGGCCCCTGGATGACCTGATCAATGGCAACATCCGAGATTTGCAGACCGTCGATGAAGGTTCCCTTTCGGTTGACGGTAATCATCTTTAAGAGTCCGTACTGGTTCCAGTTGGGGAACCACCAGTCCGGCGTAAACAGGCCCTTCATGTCGCCGAAATCCCCGGGGGATGTCCAGATTCCCACCGGCACATCGTTGAGATAGAAGCTGATGTCGGAGGGCCAGTCGCTGTTGACGCCCGGGGCTTCGGAGCTGAGCTCCGCAGAGATGGAGATCTGGGTGATCCGCTGGGAGGTGGGGACGAAGTTGGGGATCACATACTCCACATATCCCTTTGTGAACCAGAGGATTTCCGCGTTGTAACGGTTCGGGTGGTCAAAGTAGCGGGCATCGTCCACCTCGCCGATCATGGCGGTGGAGGAGGCCAGTCCACAGGTCGGGCAGACCTCTGCCTTGCTGTAATGTCCGATACAGAGCTCGGTGGAATACACGTTTTTCATGTTTTCCTCTTTTTCAAGCTCGACCAGAATGCGGTCCTGGCGGATGGCACAGTTTTTTTGGTTGCCGTGTCCGGTGGACTCGTTGGAGGTCGTGATCAGGCCGCAGTCCTCCAGCTTCTTGATATGGCTGGTCAGCGCGCCGTTGGTGATGTTCAGGCGGGAGGCAAGCTCATTCATGCTCATGCTGCTGTCATTCAACAGAATGTCGAGGATTTTGATCCGCACCTCGGAGCCCAATGCTTTAAACAAATCGATTCCGTCGTTTAATTTAGTGATATGTAACATGGAGTTCCCCTTTTTTGTTAACAATTATCTAAAATAATTATACTTGTTTTTCGCTGTTTCGTCAAGATTGGCGAGATTTTTTGTAAAAAATTTTACTTTTATCTAAAATAAAATTGAGGCGTTGCTTGAAAGAGAAGATTGGAGTGAGGTCTGTGAGGAGGTATCGTATGAAGAAAAAATTAGGTTCACTTGGACTGGTTATAGCGTCTGTTGTGCTTTTGTCGGCGTGCGGGGATAACGCCGCAGAGCTTCAGGAGGTCAGCCTCACCGTCTGCACCGTGGGAAATCCGGTTGTGGGAGATGTCGGGGACGGGACATACATCTATGGCGGCGATCCCTCGGCGCTGGTGGACGGCGACACGGTTTATCTCTACACCGGACACGACACGGCAGTCAAGGAGGAGTACATCATTCCGGAGTATTTGTGCTATTCCTCCAAGGATCTTGTCAACTGGAAGGATGAGGGCGTGGTGATGAAGGCGGATAAGGCCACGGTCTCATGGGCGAGCACGAACACCAGCGCCTGGGCGGCGCAGGTCGCAAAGCACTATGATGCCGCTGCGGGGAAGGACAAATATTACCTGTATTTCTGTACGTGGGATGCCACCAGCAACGGCAAACAGTCCATTGGAGTGGCGGTGTCAGACAGCCCGACAGGCCCCTTTGTGGACATTGGGCAGCCGCTTGTCAAGGGCACGGTGACGGAGCCGCAGTCCAGCGACTGGAATGATATTGACCCCACTGTGTGGATCGAGACGGACGCAAACGGCGTGGAGCACCGCTATCTGGCATGGGGCAACGGAAACTACTATATTTGCGAGCTGAATGAGGATATGATCTCGGTCATGGATCGAAACGGTGACGGTCAGATCACCTGCGGCGGTGACGGGGACATTGTCCAGAAGGCGGTGGGCAGCTATACGGAGGCGCCCTGGCTGTATCGCAGGCAGGACGAGAACGGCAGGTATTACGGGGATTATTACCTCTTCTATGCCAGCGGCTGGAGAGAGGGCATGACCTATGCCACGACGGACGATCTGTTCAAGGGCACATGGATGTACGGGGATGTGATCGGAGCTCCCTCCGCCACCTCGAACACAAACCACATGGCGGTGATTGATTTCAAGGGGAAAACCTACTTTGTCTACCACAACGGTGCCCTGCCCGGCGGCAGCGGCTTCCGGCGCTCCGCATGCATCCGGGAGCTGGTCTTTAACGCGGACGGCAGCATTGACCCGTTTGAGGAGACGGCCTCCGGCGTGAGCGGCACGGCAAATGAGATCGCGCTGATGGAGGGAGGCAGCCTCTCCCACGCGTACTTTAGCAATTCGGCGGCGGACAACGCCTATCCCTACATGAATGTCGCCATCGGAATTTATGAGAATGCGAAGGAATTGGACGCACTCTGGGTGCTCCGCCCGGGGAAGGCGGACCGCAGCAACGAGGCGTATATTTCCATTGAGTCCGAGAACAAACAGGGACTTTTCTTCACGGCGAACGAGGACGGCTCTGTGACGCTGGCGCAGGAGACCAAGGTGGACGCGGACATGGAGGCCCGTCAGACCTTCCGCACGGTGAAGGGGCTTGCCGACAAGGAGGGCGTCTCCTTTGAGAGCGTGTCCCAGCCGGGAAAATTCCTGACGGTGAAGGACGGTGTCCTCGTCCTCTCGGATGGGAGCGATAAGGCAGGCGCCACATTTTTTGTGACGGAGAAATAAAAAGCTATTGACACCGCAAAAAAACTGTGGTAAGGTATCAGAGTTGAAAAGCAAGCAGAGTATCCACTCTCACCTAAGCGCAATCGGGCGACTTAGCGTTTATCTTGGCGGTTTTTATCGCAGTTTGGCGGCAATCGGAAGGATTGGCGGTCGTCATTTCGCAGGGATCAGTAGTGGATAGTCTGACTATCCACTATTTTTATTGGAGGTACAAGACCATTAGCGAATTAATGATTAATGAACAAATCAGGGATAAGGAAGTGCGTCTGATTGGCGCGGACGGCGAACAGCTCGGAATTGTTCCCGTGAAAGAGGCTCAGAGGATCGCGGACGAGGCCGGACTGGATCTGGTGAAGATTGCGCCGAACGCCCAGCCGCCGGTGTGCAAGGTGATCGATTACGGCAAGTACCGTTATGAGCTGGCGCGCAAGGAGAAGGACGCAAAGAAGAAGCAGAAGGTTGTGGAGCTCAAGGAGATCCGTCTGTCACCGAACATAGACACCAACGATCTCAACACGAAGATGAATGCTGCGCGCAAATTTCTGGCAAAGGGCAACAAGGTCAAGATTACGCTTCGTTTCCGCGGGCGTGAGATTGCGCACATGAATCAGAGCAGGCACATTCTGGATGATATCGCTGAGGCTCTCGCCGATGTCGCAATAGTGGAGAAAGCACCGAAGATCGAAGGCAGAAGTATCGGCATGGTGCTGGCAGAAAAAAGATAATGATAAGGAGGAATACACAATGCCAAAAATGAAAACAAGCAGGGCTGCTGCAAAACGCTTCAAAGTTACAGGTACGGGCAAGCTGAAGAGGAACAAGGCCTACAAGAGCCATATTCTGACCAAGAAGACCAGGAAGACAAAGAGAAATCTGAGAAAACCGGCGATGGTTGACGCGACGAACGTAAAGAATATGAAGAAGATTTTACCCTATGTGTAGAGCCGTGCCGCAAGGAGGCTGGCATATGTAACGCTCCGGAGGAGCATTACAGGACCTGAAATATTTTGAAGGAGGAATATAACAATGGCAAGAGTAAAAGGCGGCTTAGGCGCCAAGAAAAGACATAACAGAACCTTAAAACTGGCAAAGGGATACAGAGGGGCCCGCTCCAAGCAGTACCGGGTTGCAAAGCAGTCCGTGATGCGCGCGCTGACCAGCGCTTACGCGGGACGCAAGGAGAGAAAGAGACAGTTCCGCCAGCTCTGGATCGCGAGAATTAACGCGGCGGCACGCATGAACGGACTTTCCTACAGCCAGTTCATGCACGGACTCAAGCTCGCAGGTGCGGACTTAAACCGCAAGGTGCTCGCTGACATGGCGGTCACGGACGCCGAGGGCTTTGCAAAGCTCGTGGAGCTCGCCAAGAGCAAGGTGGCTTAACAGAAACCTGACCGGATGTTGGACAGGCATAGAGAATAAAAACAGTGGCTGTGAAATGAGGAGATCATTCATCTCATTTCACAGCC
>JAFLRQ010000017.1:0-1654 GCA_022511395.1 Agathobacter sp.
CGCTAATTTACTTCGTAAATTGCTGCTTCCTCATGTTTGGGCGGGTCACTAAGGTCAACCCTTGCTTTCTTGCAGGCAAGAGCAAGGGTGACCTTGTTCCCCTGGTATCAGTAGATGAAACTGGCAGACGCGCTGATCATGGATATTGTGATAAAAAGCAAAAGCATCGCGGAACCCACAATCTTCAGATAGAGCCCGCACGCGCGCCCCACCTCGTGAACGCACTGGCTGATGCGCTTGTCACAGAACGGCTGCAGACATGCACCGACCAGCCGGTACATCACATGAAAGCACGCCACGGAGACTGCGGGCGCCGCGCTCAATACCACAAGCACCACAAGAGCCGCCGTCCCCACACTGTTTCGGATGAGGATGCCGCAGCCCACCAGAATTTCTCCCGCCGCCCCGAAGGTGTTCCCGAGCCCGGGAACTGCCTGCAGGGTCTGAAAAACACTGTTTGCCGAGATGCGGTCCCTCGCCGGGGCGATGAGCGACTGCACAACACCAAGCCCCACCACCGCCGCCAGCGACATTTTCAGTGCCGTCCTTATGCCGCTCTCAATCATGTCCGCCAGCTTGGACAGCTTCGCCTCCTCAAAGAGATTGTCCATCATCACAAGAAGAACGAAAATATGTACCCCCGGGACAAACAGCACCCGCATCAGAAGCTCCAAAATATAGATCAGCGCGAAGGCCATCTCATAAAACACGCCGGCTGTTGTCATGTTTCCGGAAAAAAGCAGTGCCGCGGCATAGACTGGGACGAAGGCCGTCATGAAGGAGAGCATTTTCTCCATCCCCGCCTCCACCACATTGTTCACAAGAAGAAACGAATTCAACAGCAGCATCATAATCCCGGTATACACAGCAAAAAAGCTGAGGTCGTTCACATAGCCGAACCTTGTCACAAGCAGCCTGCCAAACAGGGCAAAGAGCAGGCAGACACAGAGGATCTGGAGAAAGATAGGCTTTGCCGCCGCAATCTCATAGAAAAACAGGTCAAGAAGATAGTCCGCCAAAAGGCGCAGGCTCATCCCCTCTCCCCCGTCCTTTGTCAATGCGGACACCAGTGAGGAAAAGGTCAGGCGCTCCGGCAGCTCCTGCTTCAACACCTCGTCCGTTTCTGCAAGATTTAATTCATCCAAAAGCTCTTCAATCCATTTTTCCTGCATGTTATGTCCTTCGGATGCCTGCACGGGCTGCGCCATACAGACAAGCATCGCGCAGAGTACAAATAGAAAACACCTGCGCGAGAAATTCATCCGACACCTACGCGAGAAATTCATCCAGCACCTCCACAAAATACGTCAACTGCGGAATGCTGAGCGCAATGATTGCAAGCTTTGCAAACAGCTCAATTTCGGCGGCGATGGAGAGATAGCCCGCCTCCCGGCACAGCGATGCCGAGAAATCCGCTACATACGTGATTCCCAGCATCTTAAAGAGCGGCGTCAAATACTCCGTCTCAATGGGAAGGCGGCGCATGATCGTCTCCAGAAAGCTTGCCACCAGCTTAATCTGCGCCAGCGCATAGACAAAGATGACCAATCCCGCAGCAATCCCGATCAGCATTGCAAATTCCGCATGGTATTTTTTAATGGGCATGGCGAGAAAAACCGCCGCAATCCCAATCAGTCCGATTTTAAGAATACGC
>JAFLRQ010000017.1:1754-16986 GCA_022511395.1 Agathobacter sp.
CTTACAGGGAAAACAATGTCTCCATCGTCTCAAACAGCTCGCTGATATAGGGTACAATCCAGAAGAGCACAATGAGAAGCCCCGCCAGGCTCAAAAGAAACGCCTGCTCGTCTCTCCCGCTGTGCTTTAAGATCTGGCACAGGACCGTCACAACGATGCCCAGTGCCGCAATTTTGAAAATAATTGCAATGCCCATACTGTTTCCTTCCCTATATCAGCCAAATAATCAGGAGCACTCCCCCCAGCATTCCCACCGGCATATATACCCTCTGTTTCCTGCGAAATTCCTGCCTCTCCCGCTCGAGACACTCCTCCATATGCTTCCGGCAGACAGCGGCGCAGCGCAGGCTCTCCCGGCTGCTTGTCCCGAAGAAAACCCCGTCCGCCGCAGAGAAAAGCTCCCACATGGCCTCGCCCAGATCCAGGCTCGCGCGGTTGTTTTCCAACACGTCTGCCCACAGCGCCGCACCGCTTTCGTAGGAATGGGTCAAAAGCGCCTGAATGAGCTCGGTCCGCAGGCGTTCCACCGGCGCCTCGCTGCTTTGACAGCCCTCCAGAAACTCAATGAGCCGATATTTTTCCCGCTCCAAGCTGTACTCCCACGACGCAAGAATGCGGATCAGCTCCGCCGCGACGCGCTGTCTCCCCTTTTGCGCGCGCAGCCAGCTTGCCACAAGTCCCATACACCCAACGAGAATCAGCGCGGCTCCCGTCAGTTTACCCATATGCCCTCCTCCGATTTGCCGTAGACAAACACATGGCGCAGACCGTCCTCTCCGCGGTCGATGCGCGCAAGTCGCCAATCTCCCGACGCAAGAATTTCCGCCATGTGCGGTTTCTCCATGACCTCGCGCCGGTTTTTCGCGTGAACCGTCCCCAGGATGCGCACACCCGTCCGCATTGCATGCGCCACCGCCTCGTAGTCCGTCTCGCCGCCCAACTCGTCCACTGCAATCACGTCGGGGGACATGGAGCGCAGCAGCATCTGCATTCCAATCGCCTTCGGACAGTTGTCAAGCACATCCGTCCTCGGTCCCAGATCATTCTGCATCACGCCCCGGTGGCATGCGGCGATCTCCGAGCGCTCGTCTACCACGCCAACCTTTAACCCCGGCCGTCCCGCCTCCCCCGCGGAGAGCATCCGAATGCAGTCCCGCAGATAGGTTGTCTTCCCCACGCCCGGCGGCGCGAAAATTAAGGTGTTATGTATGCTCCTTCCGCTTCTTAAGCAGGCGAGCAGCTCCTTTGCGCAGCCCTTCAGCTCCCGCGCAATCCGGATGTTGAGTCCGCTGATATCGTAGAGCACGTCCGTCCGCTCCCCATCGTCGGTGCCGTGGTAGCTCATATGCCCGCACAGGCCGACCCGATGCCCTCCCTCCAAGGTGAAAAAGCCCTGCCGGATCTCTTCCTCCAGCGAGTAAAGGGAATATCCGGTCATATAATTTAACATTGCGTACAAATCCGTCCGCTCCACAATTCCAAACTGCTTCACCCTGCGGTCACGGTAGTTGAACTCTAGGGGTTGTCTCACCCGGACGCGGATCTCCTCCGCCCCTGCCAGATCCTCACTCCCAATCTGCTTCCGCAGGGACGCGGGAAAATATTGCAAAATCTGTGTCTCATCCATACCAAGCTCTCCTTCGTCATAAAAAAAGGTTATAGAACCGTTGTCCTATAACCTATCTTTATGCGCGTAATTCAGTTTTATGACAAAAATGTGGCGGCCGCTTTACATCCGCTCCGGCGCGGAGAAGCCCAGCACGTCGATGCAGGCCTCCAAAACATCCTTTGTGAGCATCAAAAGCCCAATGTAGGATGCCTTCACCGCTTCGTCCGGCTCCGCAAGGATCTTCGTCTCGTGATAAAAGCCGTTGAAGGCATTGGCGAGCTCATAGATGAACGCGCAGATCTTGTGCGGCGCATTCTCCTCATATGCATTCTCCATCATGGCGTTGAATCGGGACAGAACCAGCATCAGCTCCTTCTCGCTCACAGAGCGCGGCGCAAGCAGCGCGGCATTCTCCGGCAGGTCATCTCCCCCCGACACGTACTTGTTCAGAATGGATTTGATCCGCACAATCGTATAGAGAATATAGGGTCCGGTGTTGCCCTCAAAGGAGGTGAAGCGGTCAATGTCAAAAATATAGTCCTTTCCAGCCTGGTTGGACAGATCGCCGTACTTGAGCGCGGCGAGCGCCACAATTTTTGCGGTCTCCTCCGCCTCCTCGTCCGAGATGTCAAGCTGCGCCTTCTCATTCTGGTTATCCTTGATCTTTTTCAACATCTCCGCATTGATCTCACTGAGCAGAGCTTCCAGACGCATGACGCCGCCGTCCCTCGTCTTGAAGGGCTTTCCGTCCTTGCCGTTCATTGTCCCAAAAATGATGTGGACAAGGTCCGTGTCCGGTGCCGCCAGCCCGGTCTTCCGCGCGCAGCGGAACACCTGGATAAAGTGCATGCCCTGCCTTGCGTCCGTCAGGTAAATGATGCGATCCGGCAGATACTCCTCCATGCGCATCACAATCGTCGCAAGATCCGTCGTGCTGTAGAGAGAGGCTCCGTCGGATTTTAAGATGATACAGGGGGGAATCTCCTTGGCGTCCGTCTCCTCCTTCACATCCACCACCAGCGCGCCCTCGCTCATATAGGCATATCCCTCGTCCTTTAGCTTCTGCACCATGGACGGAATATAGTCCCGCGCGTCTGACTCGCCCTTCCAGAGATCGAAGGAAACGTTCAGATTCTCATAGTTGCGCTTCAAATCCGGCACCGACACCGCCAGAAGGTGGCCCAAAATCGCCCGATACCCCCTCCTGCCCTGCTGCATTTCGACTGTCGCCTCCAATGCCGCCTGCTTGTATGCCTCGTCGGTCTTGGATTTCGCGCTGGCCGCCGGGTAGATCTCCTCAAGCTCCGCCAGAGTAAACGGCGGCTCCTTTGGGTAGTCCCCCTCGTAATTTTCATCAAAATACACCAGCTCCGGCCTGCGCTCCTTCAGCTCCACAATAACGAGTCCCATCTGCAGGCCCCAGTCCCCCAGATGCACGTCGCCGATGACCTTATGGCCCATGAAACGCCCGATGCGCTTGATGCTCTCCCCGATAATGGCGGAGCGCAGATGTCCCACATGCAGGGGCTTCGCCACGTTTGGCCCGCCGTAGTCCACAATGATTGTCTTGGGATTTTTTGCCTTCTCACAGCCAAAACGCCCGGCATCCTTTTTCATGCCGCTGACATAGCCGGCCAGATACTCCGGCGCCAGCTTCAGGTTCAAAAATCCCGGCTTCACGGACTCCACGCTCTCAAACATGGGGTTCTCCTTCAAGCCCTCCGCAATTTTGTCCGCAATCACAAAGGGCGCGCACTTGTGCTCCTTCGCCGCCGCCATCGCGCCGTTGCACTGGAACTCGCAAAGATCCGGGCGGTTCGACAGGGTCACCTTTCCGTAGCCCGCATCATAGCCGTTCTCCACAAATACCTTGGTCACCTCCGCGGTGATCAGATTCATCATTGTCTCCATAAATATCCCTCTCTCTTCCGCGACCTGTTGAATGGAATTATTATAGTTATCCGGCAGGATTTTGTCAATATTTGAGCCAATCAGCCAGACCTCTGATCCTTCTTTTTGAGCAGAGCGGAGGTATCCAGCGTCTGCCCCGCGCCGCCCCCCGGCGGCTGTTTTCCCGTCTTCTTCGGCCTTTTCTCCTTCTTCCCGGTCTTTCCGCTTGCAGGAGCTGCCTCCCCGGCAGGCAGATCCGATACAGCACCTGCAGGCCCCGGCGCAGCCTCACCACCGGACGCAGTCGGCTCCCCGGTCTCCTTCGCAGCCCCTGCACGCGCCAGAACGCCCTCTCCTGCGGATTTCTCTTTCCTTTGCGCAATGCGCTGCATCATCATGCGGTAGAGCCTGCTGTCCTGCGGCAGGAAACAGAACCTGCGCACAGCAATATCCATGACAAACCAGAGGATGGCCAGAAGCAACAGCCATTTCGCGAGCTCATAGCGCTCCCTCGCGGTGCTCTTTCTCTGCTGCCAAAAGTTCTCATCCTCCTTCAGCATCCGCCCGTACTGCTCGATAAACCGCGTAAATTCCGCCGTCCCGGTTCCGAACCTGTACTCGTCCGAATACTGCACCACCGCCGCAGTTGTGATCGCGTTGCTGATCTCCCCGTCCTCGATCCTTCGCACACTCAGATTGTACACGCCGGTGAGATCCGTGTCGAGCTTCGCCTCAAACTGCCCCGGCGCCGTCGCCCGAAGCTCTGCCGTCCTTGTGTTTCCCTCCGGGTCCGTGTACACCGCCTCCACCCTCGTGGTCTCACCGTAGTCCTTCGCGCGGTAGCTGATGACCGTGCGGCCGCCCGCCGTGATCACATCCGCGGTGTCATCGCCGATCCCGGCATTTCCCGCCGTGTAGTCGATCACGCGTTTCCAGAGCTGCACATAGTCATCCAGCCCGGCAAAGCCGGAGGTCCACTCGTTCGTCACATCTGTATTCCACGCCGCCGTGCGCCCCAGCCCGTACTGCATGACCGTGAGCACCGGATCGTCCTTCTCGGAGGCAATGAGCTGCATCGCCGAGGGCTTGGGCGTCGCGCTGACATAGCCGTAGATGATCGGCCATCCCCTCTCAAAAATGCCTCTCGTAATCTCGTGGCCGCTGTTGACCGCCAGCGCAAACTCGCCGTTCTGCAGATAGGTATCCCCGCTCAGGAAAACCTCCTGCGCAAAAATCTTCGGGACATCCTCCGACATGTCCGAGTAATAGTAGCGGCCATTGCATGCCCCGGCGAGCTGCTTTAACAACGCCGTGTCCGAGCCCTGCCCCACCGCCACGGTGGAGAGCGTCACACCCTTGTCGTTGTACTCCTTTGTCACATCGGCAAAATTCCTTGTCTCGCCCTCGCCGTCCGAGAGAAGGATCACGTGGCGGACATCCGCGTCGCAGGTCAGCACGCCGCGCAGAGCCTCCTTGACAGCAGGCTTGATGGTCGTGCCGCCGCCATCCGCCACAGTCTCTATCTTCGACTTGATGCTCTCCTTGTCCGAGCATAGCGTGGGCTCCACCACCCAGCTGTAGCGGTCGTCGAAGGTCAGCACGCCCACATAGTCCGTGGAGCGCATCAGGTCCACCGCCGTGGTCGCCGCCGTGATGGCGAGATCCAGATTGGTTGCGCCGCCGTACGCCCCCGCACTCATGCTCCCGGAGTGGTCGATCACCATGATCATCGCCGTGGACGGCACCTCGTCCACGCCCCGCAGCTCCATGTCCACCGGAAGGACCGTCTCAAGCACACTGTCCCGGTAGCCGCCGAGGGCGTAGCTCCTCTCTCCGCCGCAGCAGACCACGCCGCACCCATAGTCCTTCACATAGGTGTCAATGTTTTCGAGAAATCCCTGCGGCAGGTCGAACAGGTACACATTTTCCAGAATCACGCTGCGGTACTCCAAAAGTCTCTCCAGCGAATCCGGCGCGTTGATGGCGGAGACCTTCCGGTAATTGACGTTCGCCGCCTGAAGAATCCTCTCATACTGCACACTGTCCTCGTCCATGCCGGAGACCAGCAGCACCTTCGGGGCGGAGTCCACCACGGAAAAGGCGTGGAAGCTGTCGTTCTCCGCGCAGGTGTCCCCGGCGGCCTCCACCTTCACCACAAAGCTCTCTACGCTCTCACCCTCGACCTTCTGGCTGAACCGAAACCGGTTCGTCCCGCGGTTTAAGTGCACATCGTAGGCGCTGCTTCGAATCGTCCCCGACCAGATAGAGATGACCGCGTCCGTGTCGTAGTTGCTCTCGACCGTGACTGTCATAGTGTAGGCATCCCCCTGGTACAGGTAGGTCGGAAGCTCCACATCGTCAATGTAGGCGTCCTCTCCCACCGTAACCTCGTAGGTCTTGGCCAGAAGCTCGATCTTTCGCGAGACAAGCGCCGTAGCCGTGCCCGCAATCGTCCCCTTGGTCTCCTTTCCGTCCGTCAGGATCACGACGCGCCCCGCGCCGTCCGCCGGAATCATCGCAAGCGCCCTGGAAAGCGCCTCCTCGTAGTTGGTTGCGGACTTGTCCGGCACCGACATGATGGAGGTAAAATGGTTTTCATCCGTCAAAAACTGCTCCACCACCGAGTTGTTCCCAAAGGTGACAATGCCGTAGCGGTTGTGCTTTGGCATCTTCTTTAGGGCAGAGCCCACCTCCTTCTCAATCAGAGACAGGTTCTGCGCGTTGCTGTTGGAGAGATCCACGAGAAAGATCGTTGTGTTGCCGGACTCCCGCCTTGGAATTGCCACATTGCAGAGCGCAAGCACCAGCATCACGACAAGCGCAATGCGCACGCCCAGATAAAACGGCTCCCTGCCGCGGGTCTGGCGCACATAGATCAGCCACTCTGCAATTAAGAGAAGGAGCACCATCACCAGAATGACAGACCGCACCCGCTTCCGCACCGTCACGCGCTCCGATAATCCCTCTCCGCCGCTGCTCTCCGCAGTCAGCCTTCCGTCCGACTCCGTCCCCGTGGCAAAGCGCACGACATAGGGCTCCTTCCAGTCGCCCTCTCCCGCCTCAAAAAGCCCTGCCTTTGTCGTGTCCGCGACAAGCGCGCTCACATCAATGTCCGGCTGCGGGTGGAAAAGCACCGCCTCCCCCGACTCGTAGATCTGATCCGCCAGAAGGGAGGAATCGCCCAGAAAGCGGATGGCGTTTGAAATAAACACCGGAAATTCCGCCTTCAGCGGGAAGTCCGACTCGCGCACGTCAAAGCCGACGGCAATGACGCGCACGCCGCCATGATCGCCGTAATAGCCCGCGCACTGCTCCCCCGCCCAGAGAAACCCAATGCCCCACTCCGGGACATCGTAGATTTTCGTCTCGTTGACGCCGACGGCAAACTCCGCCATGCCCTCCGTCAGGTCACAGCCCACCGTGGAGAGCATTACATTCTTTTTCACATCCACCGCGCGCTCCCCGTCCGCGAAAACCATGCGGCTCTTTGCGGTGTCCACATACTTTGCGCCCGCGTCGTAAATGTGCACGGCGGCGGCGTCATCACTTCCGCTCTCTGCCTTTGTCAGGCTGTTTCCGGTGGCCGCCTGATAGGCCTTCTCCAGATAGGTATTGCCGGAGCCTATGAGCACCGCGTCAATTTTGCCGACCTGATCCATGACCGCGTAGGAGACATTGTCCGCCGCCAGCGAATCCTTTGCGTTTGTCCCCGCAAAGCGCACGGAGGAAACCTCGCACTTTAAGGGCAGACCGCCCCAGTCAAAGCGGTCAAAATAGAACAGGCTCGTCCCCTCCGCCTTAAGCGCCGCCTGCTTGACCTGCAAGAGCTTCCCGCCCTCGTAGAGGCTGAGCTCAAAGTCCGCGTCCGCGCCGCTGTAATTCGTCAGGCTTGCCGCCGCCAGACAGCCCTCCTCGTCCTCCACATAGGAGAGGAAATTGTTTGCGACATTGTTCACCGGCTCCCCGATGACGCGCAGCTCGGCGTCAAAATAGTCCGCGAAGCCCGCGGCGGACTCCGCCCCGCTTCCGTCCGTAAAGACAATGACATGCGCGCCGTCCGTATTTTCATCCGCCCCGATCAGCGTGTCCGCCACGCTCTCGGCATCCGCGAGGTTCCCCCTCCCGTCACAGCACTCCACCTGCCCCAGCACATCGTAGAGGCTGGCCTTGTCCTTCACAGAGACCGCCAGAAGCTCTGTCGTATTGCCGTTTGCAATCACCGAGAAGGACGTGCCCTCGGACGCAGCAATCAGTCGCTTTGCCTCATCCAGCGCACTCTCAAGCCGGCTCCTTCCGCCGCCCGCGTCGTGCTGCATGCTGCCGCTTGTGTCGAACACAAGGACAACATGCCCCTTTCCAAGTCCCTCCTTGCGAATGTAGGGCGACATCAGCGCCAGCACCATAAGGATCAGGATCAGAATCTGTAAATACATCAGAATATTGTGGACAAATTTCTCCAGGAAGGTCTTCGACTGCTGGTTCTTCATCATGCGCTCCCACAGCAGATTCGAGGAATTCCTGTAATCCTTTCCCTTTGGTTTCAGCAGATATAAAATGATCACCGCCGGCACCGACAATAGCAGCGCCAGCGGCCATAAGCTTTCAAATATCATAGATCACCCTTAAATCATCCAAAACTAACTGTCTGCGGTCCTTGCCCGCGTCACAGCACACATAAGCGCGGCAGCCCTTCTTTAACCGCCGCGTCAGCGCCGCAAGCTGCCTCTCGTAACTGGCGACGGCCTTTGCGTCCACCGTCAGCCGAAGCCTGCTCTCCCGCTCCGAGTCAATAAAATTGTACGCGCCGGAGAGCGTCACCTTAATCTCCTCCGACGCCAGCGTCTGCAGGACAACAGCGCGCTGCCTGCAGTAGTCCAGATAGCGGATCAGCTTCTCGTAGGACTCGCTCTCCCCCAGCAGCTCCTCGTGCAGAAAATCGCTGATCAGCACCGTCACCCCCGGGCCTCGCACCTGCATCTGCCGCGCAGCGGCAAGCATGTCCACCTCGCCGGAAAACTCAAGCGAATCCAGCCAGCGCCGCACCTTGTAAAAGCCCTTTTTACCGCCGCTCACCGACAGGCCGCGCCCCATATGCTTCATGTCATAGAGAATGAGCCTGTCCATATTGTTCAGAGCCAGCCAGCCGACAATCGACGCAAGATCCCTTGCCAGCTCCGCCTTTCCCGACTCCCCGTAATCCATCGAGGCGCTGGTGTCAATCAGCACCGAGATCACGGACTCCTTCTCCTCCATATACTCCCGGATGTAGAGCTTGTCCAGCCGCGCGTAGACATTCCAGTCGATGCGCCTCAAATCGTCCCCCGGCATGTACTCCCGGAAATCCGAAAACTCCGCCGAAACTCCCTTTTGCACAGACTTCCGGTTTCCGGACATGTTCAGGCTGCTCTTGTGCCCCTGCGCAATCTGCAGGCGGGACAGCATATCATAAATTGCCGCGTCAAGCATACAACCCCTTTTCCTTCTCCTCGATGATCCGGCCAATCAGCACATCCTCCGTGATTCCCTCGGAGACCGCGTCAAAGCTGAGCAGAATCCGATGCCGCAGCACCGGATATGCCACTGCCTTCACATCCTCAAACGACACATTGTATCTCCCCTCCAGAAACGCCCGCGCACGGCTCGTCCGGATCAGCGCCTGCGCCGCGCGGGGGCTTGCGCCCTCCCGGATATAGGGATTGTCCGCGTGGGTCGCCATCACCAGCTCCAAAATATAGTCCATCACCGCGTCCGCAATTGGGACAGCAGACGCAAGCTTCCGCGCCGCAAGCAGCTCCTCTCCGCTGCACAATGCCGAGATCTGCGGCGGCTCCTGCCCCTCCGTCAGCCCGACAATCGCGCGCAGCTCCTCCTTTCCCGGAAACTCCACCAGAATCTTGAACAGAAAGCGGTCCAGCTGCGCCTCCGGCAGCGGGTAGGTTCCCTCCTGCTCAATCGGGTTCTGCGTCGCAAGCACAAAAAACGGCTCGTCCAGCGCGTGGCTCTCCGTGCCCACCGTCACGGTGTGCTCCTGCATCGCCTCAAGGAGCGCAGACTGCGTCTTCGGCGTCGCGCGGTTAATCTCATCCGCCAGCACCAGATTGGCAAACAGCGGTCCCCTCTGAAATCGAAAGCTGCTTTTGCCCTCCTCGCGCACCATGACATTGGTTCCGGTCACATCGCTCGGCATCAGATCCGGCGTGAACTGGATGCGCTTGAAGGAGAGCGAGAACACCTGGCTGATGGTCCGCACAAGCATCGTCTTGCCGAGTCCCGGCATACCCTCTAAGAGCACGTTGCCGCCTGCAAGGAGCGCAAGCATGGTCTGGCGGATAATCTCCCGCTGTCCGATAATGCCCTTTGCAATTTCGCTCTCGCAGGAAATGATTTTCTCCTGATAAAAACTGATATCGTCCATATAATCCTCTCTGTCCCTGCCCCGCTATTGGTTCAGGCTCTCAAAATAATCCTTGATGACGGACTCCAGGCCGCTGGGGTAACGCCCGGTGGCAAGTCCCTCGTAAGCGCGGTCTGTGTAGTCTCCGATGACAGAACTGTAGTCCACATGCTCCCCGGTCCACGCCAGCCCGTTCTGCTGGCGGTAGTAATCCGAGTCGTCCGAATCGGTCCGGTTGCCGCTCACGGCCTCGTCATTGCCGACCTTGTTTGGGATGCTCACATAGTCATGGGTCTGATTGCTGCTGCCGGTTCCCCGCCCGCCGCCGCTGCCTTCACCATTGCCGTTTCCGTTCCCGAATCCATTGCCAGAGCCTTCTCCGTTCCCCGAACCATTGCCGTTTCCGCTCCCGTTCCCTTCACCAGAGCCTTCTCCATTCACCGAGCCATTGCCGTTTCCGCTTCCGCTCCCTTCGCCGTCGGAGCCCTCACCCGAGCCTCCCTCACCGTCGCCCGAGCCGCCGTTTGATCCGTTTGCACCGTCCGATCCGTCAGATCCGTCGCCTGCACTCCCGCCGGCACCGGCATTCCCGGCATTTGCCGTCTGTTCGCCCTTGTTCGCAAGCGCCTTCGCCAGCGCCGCCGCGTCTGCAACCCCTGCCGCAGAGGGGTTTGCCATCTCCGCCGCAAGCTTGGAGAGGCTCTGTCCGGCCTGCTCATACTTGTAATCCAGACGCGCCAAGGCCGCGTTCAGCCCTTCCTTTGAGTCCGCGCGGTTCAACTCCTCCCTTGAGAGCTGCAGGGACTCCATAAGCTGCCGCAGCGCCTCCTGCTGTTCCTCAGTCAGACTCTCCGCATCCACCGCGTCCAGCGCCTTTGCAAGCTCGTCAATCTTTTTTGTCTCCTCCTTCGCCTGCGTTTTTACCTCGTGCCGCACCCGCGCCGCATCCCGCGCTGCAGAGGGCACAAAGGAGAGCGCAAGGGCGGCCGCCGCCGTCAGAAGAAACGCAATCATCCTCCGCCGCCCCGGAAGGAGGGGGATCCGTATCCTCTCCCGCGCGCGCTCATAGCAGGTACACGCATCCTCGCGCTGCCTGCAGGCAAGTTCATCCTCGCGGTCCATGAGCTCATAGGCCGTCACCATCCGCTCTTTTAAGCCGAAGCCATCCAGCCGCCGCGCAGCCGCCCTCATATCCGCACGCCGGATCAAGGCAGCCGCCGCACCCACGGGAATCGCTGCCAGAAAGCAGAGAATTGCCGCCGTGTGCGCGTAGTAAAACGGCACAAAGAGCGACACCAGCTCACAGGCGGCTCCGCATACGCCGAAGGCCGCCGCAAAGAACACGACAAAATCAAACAGCCTCGCCCAGTTCATTTTTCGTCTGCACGCGGCAATCTCACGCCGCAGATATGATCTTTGATCCATCCTCACCCTCACTTACTGTACAAAATCGTTCAACTTCCGTCATGCGGAAAAGCTCTGCGCATTTACCTATGTGTCAGACTCCGCAGCTTTCTTCCGCGGCATGCGCCTTTTTTTCGCTCGGAGATAGCGTTTTCCCACCGGATTGATCAGGCGCGACGCAAGCCAGAGAAAGAAAAACGAGCACGCCACCAGAAGAATCGAGGAGATGATCAGCCACCAGTAGCCGGAAGTAATTGCATTCAAAAACCCGTGATTCTGCGGCGAGAAGGAAACGATTTCGTACACCGCCGACTTCCCGGTCATCACGTGCGAAAAGAATTCATACAGATAAACTCCCGGGTTGATCAGCAGCGGCAGCAATGCCCATGCCAGATTGTCATAGTTCACTGCGTTGCCGAGCGCCTCGTAGTACGACACGAGAAACAGCGGCAGAAACGGCGCCGCAAAAAAGATCAGATACAGGCCGTAGGCCATGATGACCGCCGTAATTGTGCGCGAGCTGACGGACGAGCAGAAAATCCCAATGCTCGCGGAAAACAGCGAGACCAAAAGCGCCAGCAGGAAGAACCACAGAAGGTAGCTCCATGGCAGTCCGCCGATGACAAACACCAGTGCCATGATCGGCAATGAGGCCGCCACAAAAAACATATCCTGTATGATCGCCGTCATGACCTTTCCCATAATGACAGAAAAACAGCTCATGCTGGTCGTCATCATAATGTCAAAGGTCTGCCGCTCCTTCTCTCCGGAGATTGCGGACGCCGTGCGGATCGGAACAATCACGCCGAGAATAAGAATCTGTGTCACCGACAGCACCGGGTAGAGCCAGATCAGACTGCTGTAGATATTTTCTGTGCCATACATACTGTTTGTTTTTAAGACAGTCATCGCAACAAAATAGACAGCCGCCATGATTGCCTCGTAGGCAAACACCGTCCAGCAGATTCTCATGCTCCGCGCCTGCACCCGGATCTCCCGCTTAACGATTGGATTGAGCATCATCTTCCCCACCTCCTGTCACCTGCATGAAGAGCGTCTCCAGACTGCCCTCCTGCTTGCTGAAACCGGTCACAAGCACATCGCTTGCAATCATTGTGCCGATCAATTTTGCAATCTGCTGCTTTGTCATATCGTGCGAGAGCCTAAGCTCCTGCTCTCCCACCGACTCCACATGGATGCCGGCCTGCTCCTTTGCAATCCGCACCGCCGTCTCCATGCCATCCTCAATGGAGACTACAAGCCGGTTGCTGCCAAACACCTGCTCCATGACGTCCTCAATGCGCCCCGCCGCCACCAGCTTTCCGTGGTTCATAATGCCGATGCTGTTGCACATCTCGGAGAGCTCCGAGAGGATGTGGGAGCTGATCACAATGGTCTTCCCCATGCTCTTTAAATTTAAGAGCAGCTCCTTCATCTCCACCCTGGCCCGGGGATCCAAGCCGGAGCTGGGCTCATCCAGAATCAGCAGCGCCGGGTTGTGGATCAGCGCACGCGCCACGCACAGCCGCTGCTTCATGCCCCGTGAGAGCGTGTCCACATAGACCTCCTTTTTGTCGGAGAGGTTCACCAGCGCCAGCAGATCGTCCGCAATGCGCTCAATATCCCGCGAATTCATGCTGTACATGGAGCCGTAAAAATCCATGTACTCCTTCACCTTCAAATTGTCGTACACGCCGAAAAAGTCCGGCACATAGCCGATCTGCCGCTTGATCTCCTTCCAGTTTGAGAGATCCACGCCGTTGATTGTGATGGTTCCCGCATTCTGCGGCATCAGCCCGCATACCATGCGGATGGTGGTCGTCTTGCCCGCGCCGTTGGGCCCCACAAAGCCAAACAGATCACCCGCCGGAATATGGAGCGTCAGGTCGTCAACTGCCATAAAATTCCCGTATCTTTTATACAAGTGCTCAATTCGCAGCATATCCGTCCACCTCCAATTCCGCATAGGAGCGCAGGCACCGGTATGCATACTCGTCACACGCTCCGGCAATCGTCTTTTCCGCGTCCGCAGTTAAGCCTACAAGCGTCACAGCCCTTCCATCCGGCGCGCTCCCCAGCGCAATTTCAAAACCGATAAAGAGCGCCGCCATCTCGTCGCGGACATAGTTGTACCTTGTCTGCCCCCAGCGGCCGTAGCCAAACAGATCATAATAGAAATCTCTGTTTTTTCCGTTCATGGTATACAGGTTACAGTAGACGCAGCGGTCTGCCATCTTGTCTGTGTCAAAGTCCATGCGCTCCCCCGCCTTCACATCGGAAAAAATTGCAAGAAAATCACCGTAGGTCACCGCCAAATACGGAAAGTCATGCCCCGTGTCGTTGATGATGGTGCCGGACATATGCCCCTGCTTATCCAGCCGGAGGGACGAAGCCGAAAGCGTCCCCTGCGGCTCGGCACGCCCCGACGCATAGAGAAATCCGCTCTCAAAATTCTGCCGCGGTTTCATGCCAATGAACAGTCCCTCGCCTCCGTTCTGCACCAGATAGTGATAGTCGCCCGAGGAGCTGCCGGTGTAATAATAGTAGCCTCTGCCGAACCCTGTGCCCGCTGTCTCGTAGTTGTCGTTCAGGCGCAATTTCCAGCTCTTTGTCCCGGACTGGTACGCCTCGTAGTAAGTATCCACCCGCCCGGAGCCGGCCTCCTGCACCGAGACGGAATAGACCTTGGGGTTGGCCACGCGGATATTCCTGCCGAAAATATACACCCCGCCAATGAACACCAGTCCCATAAGCGGCGCTCCAATCCAGTACCACTCACTCTTTTTCTTCACGCGCAGAAGGAAAAACAGCGCCGGGCCCACAAGCAGGATATAGACCACAATCAATATCATCAGCGCCGAGAAATCCACATCCGTGTGATCCCTGTCAATGAGCGCAAGCGCCTCCTGACCGTAATAGTCCATCGAGTCGTAATATTTGCCAAAGCCGTAGCTGCCGGAGTAGGACGGCACCTCACTGAGCATCTGCTCTTGGTTACGCGCCGCGCCCTTAATAAAATCAGAGTCTGAGAGCGCACACGCATACACCCCCACGGCTCCGTCGCCAATGCTGGCAATGATCACCGGATTGTACCCGCTCTCGTCATAGTACACCCCGTTTAAGTAATTGAAGGAAGCAACCGACATATTGATGAAATCCACTCCCCCGCCCCGATAGTAAGGATAATATCCATTCATAGAGTTGGCGTAGAGCTGGTTATTCTCACCCGGCTCCGAGATCGATGCGACCTCCAGCGAAAGGAAGTCCTCCAAGCCGCCAAGCGTGTCATAAGCGTACTCCCCCGTGCCGATCATAAGCCATCCGCCCTGCTCGACCCAAGCCTGTATCGCTTTTATTTTCTCCTCCCCAAGACTGCTCACATTGTAGCGGTCAATCACAAGGAAATACAGCCCGTCCAGATATGCCTCCAGATTCTCCCCGTTCAGCTCAATCAGCCGCACCGGCTTCTCGGAGTTCGCGAGATAGATTGGCATCCCGCCCAGATCCAGATAGGTCAGCGAACTGTAATCGTCCGATAGGATCCCCATTGTGATGCCGCCCTCCGCGACTCCGGACACCTTCTTTCTGGCCAGTTTCTGCAGCTCATGCCCCTTCCCGTCGAGGAAAAAAACATCACAGCCGCCGCTGGTAAAATCCGCCATGCGCTCCGGGATGGTGAGGCTAAACTGCTTCTTTCCCTTCTCCGGGAGGGAAATCTCCGTGTCATAGGCACAGGAATCCGCCTCGTTCGGCGTAAACACAACCCGCACAAAGCCGGTAAAATCCTTTCCGTCATTCTCCACCGTCACCTGCAGGACGCAGCGGTCGTCCTCCTGCCTCAAAAACTCAACGTCGCAGGAAAAATCCTTTCGCTCTGCGGCCGCATAGACGCGCATGTCGGCACCCCAAAACAGGCTGCACAACAGGCAGACCAA
>JAFLRQ010000017.1:17086-26398 GCA_022511395.1 Agathobacter sp.
CCGCATAGACGCGCATGTCGGCACCCCAAAACAGGCTGCACAACAGGCAGACCAACAGCACCGCCGCGATTCCTTTTTTACTCATATCATACTCTCCTCTCTTTCCAACATTGTAGCACACTTCCACAGGAAAGTCTTTGTATTTTTCTTAATATTCTCTTAAAAAGCGCAGCAATAAATATGGCTATGCCCAAAGCATAGCCATAACCCTTTTGCAACTAAATGTTTTCGAACCACGCTCCGCGATACCTCATTAAGGCATGGAGAAGAACGCTGCCGAGCACACAGACGGAGATCACCTCCCCAATGCCGACCGTCAGCGCGTTGAACGGGATCGACCAGTCCACGCCGTTGTAGACCGTCTGAAAGCCATAGCCGTAGCGCAGGATAAACGGGACAATCAGCATGTTTGCAATCACCGGCGGAAGGGTGCAGAGAAACGGATGCTTGCGCAGAAGGCGCGTCCCCACTGCCCCAAGCAATGTCGCGAGGCTCCCAAAGATCACATCCCAGATGATGGCGCCGGTGGTGAGGTTTGCGGTAATACATCCGATCCACAGGCCCGGAATCGCCGCCGGCGTGAAAAACGGAAGGACACACAGCGCCTCCGAAAAGCGCACCTGAATCATGCCGGAGGCCAGCCCCAGCGCATTTGCCACATGGGTCAAGACAACATACAGTGCGGCTATGATCGCCGCGTGAACGATGAATTTAACACTTTTGTTTCTCATAGTATTTTCTCTCCTAAACTTTTGTTTTTCGTGCGACTTCCCTGTATAAATCCCGCCGGAACCGTCCATCCTCTTTATCAGGAAAATCCATCACGGGAGGAATGCGCATGTCATCATACAAGGTCGAGATCTGCGGTGTCAACACCGCCAAGCTGCCCATCTTAAAGGAGGAGGAGAAGGATGAGCTCTTCGCCCGCATCAAAAAGGGCGATCAGGCGGCAAGGGATACCTACATTCAGGGCAATCTCCGGCTGGTGCTCTCCATCATCAAGCGCTTCAACAACCACAACGAAAACGTGGACGACCTCTTCCAGATCGGCTGTATCGGGCTGATGAAGGCAATCGACAACTTTGATGTAAATGTGGGGGTCAAGTTCTCGACCTATGCCGTCCCGATGATCATAGGGGAGATCCGCCGCTATCTCAGAGACAACAGCAGCTACCGCATCCCGCGCTCCCTGCGCGACACCGCCTACAAGGCCATGCAGACCAAGGAGCAGCTCTGCCGCACCAGCGACCGTGAACCGACCTTAGAGGAGATCTCCGAGGCCAGCGGCATTCCCGTCCGGGACATTGTCTATGCGCTGGACGCAATCCAGACGCCCCTCAGCCTGTTTGATCCGGTCTACACGGACGGCGGCGACACCCTCTATGTCATGGATCAGATTTCGGACAAAAAAAACAGAGAGGACAACTGGGTAGAAGATCTCTCCTTGAGCAACGCCCTCTCCCGCTTAAACAAGCGGGACGAGCGAATTATTAAGCTGCGCTTTTTCGAGGGGAAAACCCAGATTGAGGTGGCCGAGGAGATCCACATCTCCCAGGCCCAGGTCTCCCGCCTCGAAAAGAATGCATTAAAAAATATGTACCAGTATCTGCGCACGGAGGGCGACTGACAGCCGCGCCGTCAGCTCGCTCTCTCGTTCGCCAGATAAATCTCAAACTCCGTCTTCGGAAGCGGCTTGGAATAAAAGAATCCCTGAATATAATCGCCTCCCAGCGAAGAAATTCTCTGCACCTGCTCTTCGGTCTCGACGCCCTCCGCAACCGTCTTCAAATTCATCATCTTCGCGAGCTGCAAAGAAAACTGCAGCACGCTCCTGTCAGACTTCGGATCGTCGTTCTGGATCAGGCTCATGTCAAGCTTCATGACATCCAGACTCAGCTCACTGAGCGCAGACATGGAGGAATAGCCGGAGCCAAAATCGTCCAGCTCCACAGTAAACCCGCTGTCATGGAGCTTTCTGACCATTCTTGTGATGGCCTGCGGATTGTCGGAGTAGGCGGACTCGGTCACCTCCACATGGAAGTAGGAATGGTCGATGCCGTAGCGGTCCACAAGCGCAATCATACGGTCTACCATATCCTCGTTCTCATAATTGCGCCGGGACACATTCACGGAAACCGGAACTATCGGCATACCGTTTTTGTTCCACTCGCTCAAGGCCTTGCACACCTCTTCCCACACATAGAAGTCCAGCTGCTTGATAAAGCCGTTCTTCTCAAACTGTGAGATAAAGCATCCCGGGTTCATAAACCCAAGCTCCGGGTGAATCCACCGAACCAGCGCCTCCGCGCCGCTGGTCTCTCCGCGCCGGATGTCGTACTTCGGCTGGTAATAGACCACAAACTGATGGCCGTCAAGGGCGGGCTGCGCAAGATCCGCAACCTGGCGCCTCATGAGCAGATCCTTCCTCAGCTCGTCATTATACTCCGCATAGTAGATGCCAAAGCGGTCCTTGACCGTCTGCAGCGCAAGCAGCGCGCGGTCGTACATGCCCTGCGGCTCTAAGGTGGAGCGCCTGCGGATATGGTATACGCCGTGCTTAATGACGACATTCGGCACCGGAAATTTAATGTCCACATCCGGCAGAGTGGCATACTTCTTCACAGAGACAAGCGCCTCCTCCGTGATCAATGCCGCAAATTTATCTCCCTCAATGCGGCCGCCCAGAATAAATCCGTCAAACCTCTTGTCGGAGGCCGTAAACAGCCTGAGCACCTCATCCCCCGTCTCTATGCCGTACCTCTCATTGATAATCTTTAAGCCCTGGATATCCGTGACCCACATCACAAATTCCCCATCCGGGTTCTCCTTGAGATGCTGGGAAACCCTGCGGTAAAAGAACTCCTTGGCATACAGCCCGGTCAGACTGTCCTTCTCCAGCTGCTCCAGCATGGTCATGGAATCGCGCATGTGCCTCATCTGCTTGACACGGTTTAAGACAATCTGCTTGCTGACCGGCTTTAAGACAAAGTCTGCCACACCCAGATCCAAGCAGGTCTTCTCCACATCACTCCTTGTCTCCATGCCCTCATAAAAATAGTCCGAGCAGACAAGGATGGGAATCTGGCTGTAATGACGGACGCGCTTGACCTGTCGGATCAGATCAAAGCCGCTCATGAGCGGAAGCTCAAGCTCCGTCATAATGACCGCAATCTCCCTGTGATGCGCTTCCAGCGCTTCGAGGGCCTCCTCTCCGTTGGAGGCGGTAATCACCTCGTAGGCCGGCTGTAAAATACCGCTCAGCCGCCTCGCATCCTCCTCGTTATTATCCACAACCAGAACCGTCCTGCCCTGCTGATAGACACCAACCTTCGAGGCCTTCTCGTTGGTGACATTTGCCAGACCCATCACCGCCCTGTGCAGCTCACCGACTCCGTCCAGATTGACGATTTTCAGACGGCAGAAAAACTCCTTGCCGCCACGCTCCAGATGATATTCATGGGAAAACGAGACCGCGTCCTTGAGCTGCTCCCTCACGTAGTCGCGCTTTGTCACCGCAACCATCTCCTCGCGGTCTCTCGCGGACACAACTGTATTGATATAGGACTGAATCGCCTGCTCGTAGGCCGGCTGTGAGCGGAAAAATCCGCCCAGCAGCTCATCCAGCGCCGGACTCAGCCGGTATGGGCGCACAAAATCCCTGTCGAAGTCCACATAGAAGATCGCGCGATAATTCTCGGCGAGGCCGCGGATCAGCTCGTCAAGCTGGACATCATCCTTCGAAAGAGCCATCTTGAGATCGATATAAGCATTATTCTTAAAACCCGATGCTGACATGAGTTACCCCCTGCTCTCCTTCTTTTTCTTTTTAATCTGATACATCATCTCGTCCGCTTTGCTGATATAGTAATCGATGGAAGTGTTCTCCTCCTCGCCCGCGGCAAAGACAAAGCCGAGGCTGGCGGAGAGATCCCTTGGCAGGCACTTTTTGCGGTTAAAGGCTGTGATCCGCCCCTGGACGGAATTCTTCATCTGCCGCGCCTCCGCATCGCTCTCACAGCTTCCGATGAGCAGAAATTCATCGCCGCCGTAGCGCACACAGAAGAAGGAATCGTCCGCGTAAGACTTCTTCATAATCTTCGCTAAAGCCTTGATCGCCTCATCTCCCGCATCATGCCCGTAGGTGTCGTTAAAGATCTTGAGTCCGTCCATGTCCGCAAAGAGAAACACCGTTCCCTTCTTTTTCTTCTTATTTTCCTGCAGCAGCTTCTCGCCGAATTCCTTCAGCGCAAAGCGGTTGTACACCCCCGTCATGGCATCCATCAGGTACATGCTCTTCAGCCGTTCGTTGATCCTCTGGATATAGTCCGACTGGCGGACATTCTCAATCGCCGAATTGAACACTCCCAGCAGGTAGAACAGATTGTCGTTCACAACCAGATCCAGCCCGTCCTCCAGCACACAGTAGCCGAAATTGACCCCCCGCAGATGCAGGGGCGATACCATGAAAATATGTCCCTTGTTCTCATCGTCGATGAAGTCATCCGGATGAAGCTTCGCGGTGTCGATCAAAACATTCCGTTCCAGATTTACGCGCCTGTTCCAATAGAGCAGCCGCATCCGATCCGGGTAATCCCCCACCGGGACGATCCCCTTCTTCACATAATCGTACTCTTTGTCGTAGGTCTCCTCGTCAATCAATATACAGAAATTGTTAATGTCGAAGGAGCCCAGACCGGCGTTTAACTCCCCCGCAAGCTGCTTCTCGTCCTCGCAGACCAGAAGCTGCTTCTGCAAAAGATTGACGCTCCATCTCGCATGCCATTCCTGACGCTCCTTGTCATGGCGCTTTCTGCGCGTGACGGAAAAATTCTCCGCCGGCGCGTAGCAGCCGCAGCTTGTATTCGGCTTAATGCGGTGCTCCGAGGAGACCCGCTGATCCACCGTTTCCCCATCGAGGACACGCAAGATACACGCCACCGCGTCATAGCCCAGATTCCGGCAGCTCCTCTGCACGCTGGAAATCTCCGGATAATAGTTCTGCCCATAAGGGGAATAGTCAAAACCGGTCACGCGGACGTCTCCCGGCACCTGATGGCCGTGGCTCAAAAGAGTCTCCACATATCCGATGGCCATCTCGTCGTTTGCACAGACCACCGCGTCCGGCACCTCCAGACCATCCTTCTGGAAATCCTCATAGGCGCGCTGGCCGTCCGTGTGGACAAAGGAATAATTCCGCACGCGCCTCTCATCCACCGGAATCCCGTGCTTTGCAAGGGCGTCGCGAAATCCGAGCTGTCTCTGACAGTTCTCAATGTGGTTCTCCGGCCCGCCCACGTAATTTAACGTGCGGCAGCCGTGCTCCATAATCAGATGCTCCACCATATCGTACATCGCCCGGTAATTGTCCGTCCCGATGAAATACGTGCCCTCAATCTCCTGATCCAGACTAAAGCAGGGGAGGCCGCACTCCCTGACCTTCTCGAGAATCGCGTCAATGTACTGTATGGAGCTGACCGAATTGAGCAGCAAAAGCACTCCGTCAAACTCCCTCAAATCCGGCAGTTTAAAAATGCGAAACTCGCCTCCGTTGAAATCAGTGCCTCCCTCATAGCCCCCATAGCTGTTGAAAATATAGACATCGGCACCGCTCTCAAGCGCCTTCTGGCGCATTCCCATAAGAACGCCTCCGACATGTTCGCCGCTCCACGGCGAGGAAAACACCGCAATCTTTTTCCCCATTTCATTCCCCCTGTGTCATGTATTCTCACAGCAGATTTTATCTGCTGAATATATAGCTCTCCTGCGGACCAAGATAGGACTCCGGCAGCCGCTGTCCCTCCCGCACCAGAACCAGCTTCTCCAGCACAAAGCCCGGATCTGCCGCCTCCACGCGAATCTCGTTCAATCCCTGTCCAAGCACCGCATCCGTGCCGACAATGCGGATCTGATCCAGCACCATCTTGCACCACGACGGGCAGGACGGCTCTCCCGCATTGTAATTCTCCGGAATCAGCGAAACCAAAACACCCGCCTCATTGTTCACCGCAACCCTGCAGGCCACGTCATGTCCCGCCTGATGCGGATTCACGGGCGCCGCATAGAGCGAAAGCCGGTAGGTTCCGGGGTTATTAACCCAGACACGATAAATCAGAGCCGGAGCCTCAGACGGCGCAAACGCGCGGTCAATCGGGAACGCCTTCATCCCGGAGAGCGTCTTCCCATATCCGTCCATGCACTCAAACTGTCCCGCACTGCCCTTTACGTTCTCTGCACAGTGCTCTGCCTCTATAGACACAATACCACGATTTTCCACGAAAAGCAAGCCTTTCGCCTCCGGAATCTCTGCGTCCGCAATCTCGAGGCGCACCCGGATTCTGCCGCCTGCATAGCGGACAAGAAATCCCGCATTTTCCGCATCCGTCACACCGGATTTTTCCCTTGCGCTCCGGTCGATGGAGACCACCAGCGTCTCCTGCTCCCCAAGGGTCCCCTCGGTCTTGGAAAAGCTGATCCAGGGGCACTCGCACTCCACCTTGTACTCCGCGGGAACCGTGCCCGCGTTCAAGAGCACAAGCTCCGCCTCAGACACATCCGGCCGCAGGAAATCGCGCATGGCGATCACCCTGCCCGTCCAGTCGCCGCCCGCCGTGACCACGTCGCCGTCGTTTTTCGCATAGGCCATAATCCGCATCCCGTCCATGGGCTCCACCGTCATGATCACCGGATAGCGGCACTCCTCGTCATTCCAGTTGCGGAAATTCACATGCTTCGAGAGGCCCATTCCGTTCCACTTTCCGCCCAGGATCGAGTGGAAATACTCTGTCATCTCCTTATCCCGCTTGTGGCACTCCTGCATCACAAGGGCACAGCGGTTTGCCGCCGTCGCGCCGATGCCGGCATAAAAATGGTTGAGTCCCGCGTACAAATTCCATTTCTGCACGTTCAGATTCCCCATTGCCGGGTAGTAGACCAGCTCCCAGAAGCTTGGCATATGCTCCTCGGAAATCTTAGCCCGCACATTCTCCAGGGTCTTCTCAAGCTCCTCAATCTGCGCAAGCACGCGCCCGGTCTCATTGAAGTGGACCGGATGGTAGACCTCGGGATTCATGGCCTCCGGCTTGCGGTTGTGCGCAAGCTTTGTGTAGCCGCGCATCACCTGCATGAGCTGCTCCCTGCCAAACACATCCAGCTTGTTGCAAAACTCTCTGTCCGCCCATGCGCGCAGATACTCCTCCGCTGCATTTCGGTTGTCAATGCCCCACTTCTCATAGTCGTAGGCCAGATCCATGAAAAAGCTCAGCGGGTACTCCTGGAACTTCAGATCGCCCACATTGACAATCCAGATATCGCGGATGCCAAACTCGTAGGCCTTTGTCATCTGGTCCCACACCTTCGGCAGGTAAGAGCTGTTCACCCACTCGTAGGAGATCGGCCCTCCGTGATAGTCAAAATGATAGTACATGCCCCAGCCGCCGTCGCGGTCCTTCAAATCCGCCGTCGGCAGCGTGCGCATATTGCCAAAGTTGTCCTCACAGAGCATAAATGTCACGCCGTCCAGTCCGTCCCAGTCCCGCAGTCCGTCGTGTGCCCCCTCATTGCCGTAGAAGTACGCCTCCACCTCCTTGTAGAGCGCCAGCATCTGCGGCACCTCGCGCCCTTCGCTGGGAACGCACTCATCGATCAGCTTCCTCTGCTGGGTGATGATGTCCTTTAAGAGGTCAATGTTCTGTTTTAAGGACGCATCCGGCCCCAGCATCGAGGAGTCGCGCTCCCCTCTCATGCCGATGGTAATGATATTCTCGTACTTTCCGCTGCGCAGCAGGCCGTCCTTCCAGTAGCGCAGAAGGCCGTCGCGGTTTGTGTAGTAATTCCACTCGTTGCCGTAAACAGAATCCTCTCCGCGCACCAGATCCCACTCCTCACTGTGGCGCAGGCAGGGCTCGTGGTGCGAATTGCTCATGACCACGCCGTACTCATCCGCGAGAATGGCGTTTGCCTCCCCCGGGCCGTCCAGCGTAAAGGAGGACGTCCACATCGCCGGCCACAAATAATTGCCCTTTAAGCGAAGCAGCGTCTCAAATATAAGATCATACATCTCAGCCGTAAACCCGCCGAAATGTCCAAATGTCCATGTTCCAAATGCCGGCCACTCATCGTTGATGAAAAATCCGCGGTATTTGACGGAGGGCTCCTTAGAGACCGTCTCATCCTCCGCAGAAAAGACCACGGCATCTTTTTTCGCGGGAAGCACATCCGCAAACGTCACCCACGGAGATACGCCCATCAGCTCCGAAATATGGAACAGACCATAGATCGTCCCCCGCTTGTCGCTTCCTGCAATCACAAGGAGCGTCAGCCCCTCCAGTTCCACAATCCGGAACAAAAAGCACTCGCGCTTTCCGCGAATGGGAGCAAGGTCAAGACTGCCCCTCTTTTCCAGCTCCTCCAACAGCTTGCTGCGGCCGATGGTTCCCGCCGCCACCAGAAATCCACTACAGCCGGCGAGCTCCTCCAACGGCTGGTTTCCCTCTATGATTTCAAGAGCCGGACAGACAGACGTCACCAGCTCCACATCCTTACAAACCTTCCGTGCGATTTTTACCACGCCGCTGTACGCGCCCTTCTCCAGCGCAAACGCCGCGCATGCTCCGTCCTGATAAAGCTTAAACTCTCTCATCTCTCCGCCTCCCCAATTCTAATTGACAGTATCCTCATCATCCGATTCCTTCCACGCCTGCCGCATCTCCTCGGTCATATATTTCCAGAGAACCCGCTCCATCAGCAGGCTGTACAAAAACAGGCAGACTCCCGGCATCACAATCACCCCCACCGGAAAAACCATCATCAGCACAATCCCTGCCACAAAGATCACAATCAGCGCCAGCGTAGTCAGCATATGCCGAAACGTGGCAAAGATCGCAAACCTCACCAGCGCAAAGCGCTTCATGACAAAGCGCGACAGAGCCGCGTAGGTGTGAAAACTCAGACCGATCATCAGCAGAAACAGAACCAGATAAAAAAACAAAAAATAAAAACTCGCCGCCGATGTCTCCAGCGACTGAAAGCTCGAATATATGTTAAACGCAAGAATAGCCTCCGCCAGAAGATAGATCAGGTTGATGACGAAGGAATCCTTAAAATTATCTCGAAAGGAGTGAAAAAACTCCCGGAGCATCGTGCCCCGCTGCCTCTTCACCACCTTGACAATGGTATAGTACGCCGCCGTCGTGGAAGCCCCGATGGTCACCACCGGAAGACAGCACAACAGCCATAAAAAACTGATCAGGAAGACATCGGACACCTTGGTCAAAAAGGCCATAAAGCCGCCGTCCACCCGCAAAAAATCACCCA
>JAFLRQ010000018.1:0-18103 GCA_022511395.1 Agathobacter sp.
GAGAGCAGATGACGGGAATCGAACCCGCCTCCCCAGCTTGGGAAGCTGGTATTCTACCGATGAACTACATCTGCGAGGTTTGTACATGTATTATATCACATTTGCACGGCACTGCCATACTTTTTTTCAAAAACCACATTTTACATAAAAATTTCCAGAAGTTATTGATATTTTTGTAAAAAGTGTTATAATAATGTCCACTAGCATTCGTAATTCGGGAGGGGAACAAATGAACCGTCTGGCCTCATTCACATATGAAGAAATTCAAAATGCAATTGATAAGTTTGCTCCGTGCATGCAGGATTATCTGTATGTCATGGACATCATAAACGATCGGTATTACATTGCCGGACAGGCGCTTTCGCGCTTTGCGCTCCCGAGTGATGAATTTTCCAATGTGGTGGAGACGCATCGGCAGTTTGTCCATCCGGAGGATTTTCCGATTCTCAAGGAGGAGCTGAACCGGCTGCGCTCGGGGGAGAAGGATTCTCAGGACATTGTCTACCGTTGGACAGACATTGACGGGGAAGCGATCTGGATTCACAGCATCGGCAGGGTGGTCGAGGATGAGGAGGGCAGACGAGCTTTCGTGGTTGGCTGCATCAACGAGGTTGGCAAGGCCAATATTGCGGACAACGTGAGCGGCCTGATGGGCGACAGCATGATCTGGAAGAACTGGGAGCAGTTCGAGGAGCATATGCCGGGCGGATTTATCCTGCGGCTGGGAATTGATGATTTCAAGGTCGTGAACGAGAAAAAGGGCATCAGCTATGGCAACTATGTGCTCCGCAGGGTCGCAAACTGCATCGTCGAAATGCTGCACCCCGGACAGGAAGCGTTTCGGACGCTCTCCGATGAATTCGTGGTAGTGGACTATGTCGGGGGAACGGCGGAGGAGGCTGTGGCGCTGTATCAGAAGGTGCGTGAGCTCAACGATATCCTGATTGAGCAGGCGGATTACGCGGCGGTTTACACAATCTCTGCGGGATTGATCACCGGGGATGATATCGGAAATCTGTATGCTGCGCTGCCGGAAAGCGGGATTGCGAGGGAGGACGATATCCGCAAGATTTCCCAGTTTGCCTTGAATGAGGCAAAGATTCTCGGGAAGAACCAGCTGTACCGTTTTCAGGAGAAGGATTACAAGGGCTTCCTGCGCAAGAGGGAAATTCTGGTGGAAATGCACAGGGCGGTCTCACATGATTTTGAGGGATTTGAACTCTTTTTCCAACCGATCATGAAGGCGGGTATTCCGGAGCTTTACGCGGCGGAAAGCCTGCTGCGCTTTACGACTACGAAGGGAGAGCAGATTTCTCCGGTGGAGTTTATCCCCATTTTGGAGGAGAGCGGCATTATTATCCCGGTTGGGCGCTGGGTGATCGATCAGGCGCTGTCCATGTGTGCGACGACACGGAGGATTTTTCCGGACTTTAAGGTCAGTGTGAATGTGTCCTATGTGCAGGTGTTAAAAAGCCGGGTTTACGATGAGATTGTGAATGCGCTGGAACGCCATAACCTAAGTCCCGACTGTCTGATCGTGGAGATGACGGAGAGCGGGTATGTGGAAAATACGCCGACGGTCCGCAGGCTGTGGAATAAGCTGAGGAAGTATGGCGTGCTGATTGCGATAGACGATTTTGGAACGGGGTACTCCAATCTTCAGTCCATCAGCAGCATCATGCCAAATATTGTCAAGCTGGATCGGGGATTTACGATGAAAGCCCTGAAAAACTATTACGAGCGTCAGCTCATGATGCACATTATCCAGATGGTGCACAGCATTGACCTAAAGATCTGTGTGGAGGGTGTGGAGACGGTGGATGAGCTGAACGAGATCGAGAGTCTCTCGGCGGACTGCATTCAGGGATTCTATTACGGAAAACCGTGCAACTGCCGCCTGTTTCAGGAGCAGTTTGTGGATAAAAATCCGGTGAGAAAAGCTGCGCTGGGAGTATAGAAGCACGTTAAGAGGGGGCTGTCAGAGGACGGCACCCTCTTATTGGATTATGGATGGGGAATGAGTGATGAAAAAACTGCTGATATATTTGAAGGAATACAGGAAGGAGTGCGTGCTGGCACCGCTTTTTAAGCTGCTGGAGGCATCCTTTGAGCTGATTGTCCCGCTTGTGATGGCGGCCATCATCGACCGCGGCATTGCTGCAGGAGAGCGCGCGCAGATCTATCGGATGGGCGGAGTATTGGTACTGCTTGCGCTGATTGGGCTGGTCTGCTCTGTGACGGCGCAGTATTTTTCTGCGCGGGCGGCAGTCGGGTTCTCTACGAAGCTGCGCCACGCGCTCTTTTCCCACATTGAGAGCCTGTCCTTTCAGGAGCTTGACCAGGTGGGAACCTCTACGCTGATCACGCGGATGACCAGCGATATCAATCAGGTACAGTCCGGTGTGAACATGGTTCTGCGCCTGTTTCTGCGCTCTCCGTTTATCGTTCTGGGAGCGGTGATTATGGCGTTTACCGTGAATGTGCGCGGCGCGCTGATCTTTGTCATCACTGTGCCGCTGCTGTCACTCGTCGTGTTTTCCGTCATGATCTACAGTATCCCCATGTTCAAAAAGGTGCAGAGAAGTCTGGATGTCGTGCTGGGGCACACGCGGGAAAATCTCTCGGGCGCGCGGGTGATCCGCGCCTTCAATAAAGAGGAGGAGGAGACGGAGGAGTTCAACAGCAGCAATGAGCGGCTGGCGGGGCTGCAGATGGCAGTCGGGCGTGTGTCTAATCTGATGAATCCTCTGACCTACGTCATTGTCAACGCGGCGACGCTCGCTGTCATCTGGGTCGGCGGGAAAGAGGTGTATTTCGGCGTGATCACACAGGGAGAGGTTGTGGCGCTTGTCAACTATATGTCTCAGATTCTGGTGGAGCTTGTGAAGCTTGCAAACCTCATCATACTGATCAACAAAGCGATTGCCTGCGGCAACCGCATTCAGGAGATTTTTGAGGTGCAGACCTCCATACAAAGCGGCGGAGGAACGAAGGGGGCGCAGGCCTTGCATGCGCCGGCTGTGGCGTTTTCCCATGTGTGTATGACTTACAAAGGCGCCTCGGAGGAGGCGCTCTCGGACATTGACTTTGTGGCGGAGCGGGGGCAGACCATCGGAATCATCGGGGGAACCGGCTCCGGGAAATCCTCCCTGGTGCATCTGATTCCGCGGTTTTACGATGTGTCCTCGGGCGCGGTGCTTGTAGACGGGCGAGATGTGCGGGACTATGAGCCGGGCGAGCTGCGCGGCAAAATCGGAATTGTCATGCAGAAGGCGCTTCTTTTTGCAGGGACGATCGAGGAGAATCTGCGCTGGGGCAAGCCGGATGCGACGGAGGAGGAGCTGTGGCATGCGATTGAGGTTGCCCAGGCGGCGGATGTGGTGAAGGACGGGCTTAAAAGCCGGGTCGAGCAGGGGGGAAGAAATCTTTCCGGAGGCCAGCGGCAGAGACTGACGATTGCGCGGGCAATCGTAAGAGATCCGGAAATTTTGATTTTGGACGACAGCGCCTCGGCGCTGGATTTTGCGACGGACGCAAAGCTGCGGGCAGCGCTCAGACAGCTTGGGAAGGAGAAAACGATTTTTATTGTCTCACAGCGGACAAGCTCCATTCAGTTTGCGGACAAGATCATTGTGCTGGATGACGGACAGACAGCTGGCATCGGCACGCACGAGGAGCTTTTGCAAAGCTGCGAAGTCTATCGGGAGATCTACGAGTCCCAGTTTAAGCGAGAGGATATTGAAAAGCAGGGAGGGGCAGGACATGTCGGATAAAAAGACGAAGCAGAAAAAAATGCGTGAGCAGGCCGCAACGCTTGGAAAAGTGTTTCACTATATGAAGCGTTATATTCCGCTCCTTATCTTTTCCGTCTTGCTTGCGACGCTCACTGTGGGACTGACCCTGTACTTCCCGATTCTGACCGGGCGCGCAATCGACCTCATCATTGAGGAGGGATTTGTCGATTTTGACGGGATCCGTGCGATTGTGCTGCAGGGGATTGCCGTGATCGCGGGAACGGCTGCGGCACAGTGGATCATGAACATGTGCAACAACCGCATGACCTACAGCATCGTGCGGGACATCCGCAGGGAGGCGTTTGAGAAGGTGGAGCGTCTGCCACTCGCCTATATCGACAGTCATTCACACGGCGATATTGTCAGCCGGATGATTGCGGATGTGGACACCTTTGCGGAGGGACTGCTCATGGGATTTACCCAGCTCTTCACAGGTCTGGCGACAATTGTGGGGACGTTGATCTTTATGCTGACCATCGACGGGACAATTACGCTGGTGGTGGTGGTGCTCACTCCGCTCTCGCTCTTTGTGGCGAGCTTCATCGCGAAAAAGACCTACTCGATGTTTCAATTGCAGTCAAAGACCCGGGGCGAGCAGACCGCCCTGGTGGAGGAGATGATCGGCGGACAGAAGGTCGTGCAGGCATATGGGCACGAGGATGAGGCGATTGTCAAATTCGACGGAATCAACGAGCGGCTTAAGAGCTGTTCGCTGTCCGCAATCTTTTTCTCCAGCCTTGTGAACCCCTGCACGCGGTTTATCAACTCGCTGGTTTACGCGGCGGTGGGCATTGTGGGCGCGGTGTTTGTCATCCGGACAGGCGGAGTTTTTTCCGTGGGAAATCTTTCCTGCTTTCTGTCCTATGCGAACCAGTACACAAAGCCCTTCAATGAGATTTCCGGCGTTGTGACGGAGCTGCAGAACGCGCTGGCGTGTGCGGCGCGTATCTTTGAACTGATCGAGGAGCCGTCGGAGATCGCGGACGCAGAGGACGCTGTGGAGCTTGCGGAGGCAGACGGCAGTGTCAATGTGGAGCATGTGTATTTTTCCTATGTGCCGGAGCAGAGGCTGATCGAGGATTTCAACCTGCAGGTGGAGCCGGGACAGCGGATTGCCATTGTCGGACCGACCGGCTGCGGCAAGACCACGCTCATCAATCTGCTGATGCGCTTTTATGATGTGAATTCCGGGAAAATTGAAGTGAGCGGGGAAGACATCAGGCATATGACGCGAAAAAGCCTGCGCGAGAATTACGGGATGGTTTTGCAGGAGACCTGGCTGAAAAAAGGCACGATCCGGGAGAATATCTGTATGGGACGGCCGCAGGCGACGGATGAGGAGATCCTTGCAGCGGCGAAGGCGGCACACGCCCACAGCTTTATCAAGCGTCTTCCGCAGGGGTATGACACGCAGATCGGAGAAGATGGCGGCAGTCTCTCACAGGGGCAGAAACAGCTTTTGTGCATTGCGCGGGTGATGATCTGCCTGCCTCCGATGTTGATTTTGGACGAGGCGACCTCGTCCATCGATACCCGCACGGAAATACGGATCCAGAAGGCTTTCCTGACCATGATGGAGGGACGGACGAGCTTCATTGTAGCCCATCGGCTGTCCACGATCCGCGAGGCGGATGTCATCCTTGTGATGAAGGGCGGCAAAATCATCGAGCAGGGCAGCCACGAGGTTCTCCTTGCGCAGAATGGGTTTTACGCGAATCTGTACAACAGTCAGTTCGGCTAGGGCTCGGTCTCTGTCTGCCGCAGCTTCTCGGGATCGACGTAGGAGAACGCGTTTGAAATACGGGTGTTTTCCGCGGTAAGCTGAACCGGCTCGCGATAGTAGGCGATCACCGGGGTCCCAATGTCCACCGTATCGATGATGATTCTGGCGGCTTCCTCGGGTGCGTTGATGCATCCGTGGGAGCCGCTTCTTTTATAGATTTCCCCGCCGAAAGCATTGCGCCAGTCCGCGTCGTGGATTCCGACATTGTAGGCGAAGGGCATGAAATATTTGACCTTGGAGGCGTAGTCCTCGCCCACCAGCGTGGCATTGCGCTGACAGTAGGCAATCTTAAAGAGGCCGTCCGGCGAGCCGTTGCCGCGGCTGATATTGCCGGAGACAATGTCCGTCTCCACCACCAGCGAACCTTCTTTATAGTACCACATGTGCTGGTTTGTGTAGTCGATTTCAATGTAGGTGTCGGCTATGTCGTAAGGACCGCTTTTGGCCGCGCGCTGCTCGTAGATTGGTTCGCGGCTCACGGCCGTGCCGCCTGCGAGATCCTCCAAAAGCTGCGCTTTTTCTTTTGCCTTGTTTATGACCCAGCCGTAGTCGCCTCCGCCGATGCGCACGACGTCTCCGTGGGAGGTTTTGAACTCGCGGATATCCCCGTAGGTATTGTAGGTGCTGGCGAGGTACTGTACAAAGCGCTCAAGCTTGGTCTCATTGACGGAGACGGTGCCGTCTTCCCCAAAGTCCAGCATGGAAAAAATTTTGTCAGGAGTCAGATTCTCGTCAACGCCCTCAATCTCATAATGAACGGAAACGGCCGCGTATGCGTCGATCTTTGCGAGTTTGTTCTGCAGGTCCGGATCGTCCGCTGTAATCTCCGGCGGCACATAGCAGCTGTCGGAGAGAATGACGGTGGTCTCCTGAGAATCCACCGCCTCCGAGATTTTGGAGAAAATCGCATCGGCTATAGGCGTGCAGCCGGGGACGTCATCCACGATGCGGTAGCCCTCCGGGGATATGTCAAGATATGCGTCCTCGGGCGCTTCGATATAGCTCTCGGCAAACAGATCCAGACGGCTGACCAGCTTCATCAATTTCAGATTATCATAAGTGAAGGAGCGGTCGAGCTCCTTAAAATGGCTCCGGAAAATTTCCACGGGCCACGCGAAGGATTTCTGTGCATCTAAAATTGCGGCCTCCTCACCCTTGGCAAGGTATGTATAGTCGAAATCCATGCCCGCGATGTGGAACCGGCTCCCCTTGCGGTCGAGCACCGTGAGCAGATAGTCGCTGCCGGCCTGCATGTTCCGAGTCTCAACATAGTCTGCCGTCTTATTGCCGCAGGAGATCCCTCCTACTGTAGTGTTTGGAAAAAAATGGCGGCTGTAGTAGTATGCTCCGCCAAAATACAAGCCCAGCAGGGCAGAGCCCGTGAGGCACAGAAGGAAGGCAAAGGCACGCGGCATTCCTGATCTCTTTGATTTGCTCTCTGTCATCATATGTGTTCGCTGCTCCTTATTTTTAATAGAAACACCCTTATTGTAGATGTTTTTTTCGGGAAGTGCAAGTAGATTCTGTTTAGAAATTTTTTAGCAAGTCCTTCTTGCAGTATTGACCGTTTTCGTTTACTATGGATAGTGGAGAAGAAGGAGGCTGTGATGCGATATCCACAATTTCTGCAAAAAAACGGAACAATCGGTTTTGTTGCACCCGCCTTTGGGTGTGCCGCAGAGCCCTATTATTCTGCGTTTATGCATGCGCTTGACCGCTTTCGTGCCATGGGCTATGGGATTCGGCTCGGCGCCAACTGCTTTGAGGACAAGGGTGTCGGGATCAGCAATCTGCCCGAGCTGTGCGGAGAGGAATTGAATGAGAGCTACCTAAGCGGGGCGAATGATGTGATTATTTCCTGCGGCGGGGGCGAGCTGATGTGTGAGGTATTGCCCTATGTCGATTTTGCCGCGATTGCAGAGGCAAAGCCCAAGTGGTACATGGGCTACTCCGACAATACAAATTTTACGTTTCTGTCCGCGACGCTCTGTGATACGGCGGCCATTTACGGTCCCGGCGCCGGAGCCTTCGGCATGGAACCCTGGCATCCGTCGGTGCAGGATGCCTTTGCCCTTCTGTGCGGGGAGCGGGACAGCTTTCACAGCTATGACAAATGGGAGCGGGAGAGCTGCAAGTCGGCGGAGTCGCCGCTTGCGCCCTACAACGTGACGGAGCCGGTTGTGATCCGGTCGGTCCCGGACGGGGATATCCGTCTGCAGGGACGGCTGCTGGGCGGCTGCATGGATTGCCTGGTCAATCTTTTGGGCACAGAGTTTGACCGGGTGAAGGAATTTACCGACCGCTATGCACAGGATGGGATTCTCTGGTTTTTGGAGGCGTGCGACTTAAATCTCATGTCCATCCGCCGGGCAATCTGGCAGATGAAGCATGCGGGATGGTTTGCCCATGTGAAGGGATTTCTTTTTGGAAGGCCGCTCTGCTTCGGGCAGGAAATGTTTGGCATCGACCAGTATGAGGCAGTGACCGCGCTGCTTGGGGAGTATGGAGTGCCGATTATCATGGATCTGGACATTGGACATCTGCCGCCGATGATGCCCGTCGTCTGCGGGGCATATGCCTCGGCAGAGCTGAAGGACGGCAGGTTTTCGATCCGATATATTTACGAATAGAGCCGGGAGGATTTTATATGAATGGCTTTGCAATTATTCTGTCACTGCTCTCAGGGGTTGCGCTTTTCCTTTATGGAATGTCCCTGATGGGTGACGGCTTAAAGAGGGTGGCGGGAAATAAGCTGGAACTGGTGCTGTACAAGCTGACAAACACTCCCATAAAGGGGGTTCTTTTGGGGACCGTTGTCACCGCGATCATCCAGTCGTCTTCGGCTACCACCGTCATGGTGGTGGGCTTTGTGAATTCCGGCATGATGAAGGTTGCGCAGGCGATCGGAATTATCATGGGCGCCAACATCGGCACGAGTGTGACCGGTTGGATTCTGTGTCTGTCCTACATTGACGGGAGCGAAGGGGTTGCGCAGCTTCTGTCCACGGCTACCATCTCTGCGCTGGTGGCGATTGTCGGAATTATTTTAAAAATGTTTGCCAAGCGGTCTCTCCACAAGAATGTGGGAGATATTATGCTGGGCTTTGCCATCCTCATGGTGGGAATGCAGACCATGAGCGGCGCGGTGTCCCCCCTGAAGGAGAACGAGCACTTTGTCAACATGCTGACCGTGTTCCGGAATCCCTTCATGGGCATTCTCGTAGGTATTTTGTTCACGGCTGTGCTCCAGAGCGCCTCGGCGTCGGTGGGTATTCTTCAGGCGCTTTCCGTGACGGGGAGCATCTCCTTTGCGGCAGCTCTGCCGATTACCATGGGAATCGGCGTGGGTGCTGCGTGCCCGGTGCTCTTGTCCTCCATCGGGACAAACAAGAACGGCAAGCGCACGGCGCTGATCTATCTCTTGAATGACCTGTTTGGCATGGTGATCTGGTCTGTGACCTTCTATACGGTGAATGCCTTTGTCAACTTTACCTTTATGGATTATGTGATGAGCCCTGTGACAATCGCGCTGATGAACTCGGTGTTTCGTCTGGCGACAATCCTTCTTTTGATCCCGTTCATCCGGCAGATTGAAAAATTGGTCTACCGGTTGGTAAAGGATGCCCCGGAGGAGGTGGAGGAGCAGGCGGATTTCGATCTTTTGGAGGAGCGTTTCCTTCAGTATCCCGCCCTTGCCATCGCGCAGAGCCATGTGGCCATGAACGGCATGGCAAAAAAAGCCAGAAAGAATATTTTCCGTGCCTTATCCCTGCTTGGGGATTATTCCCAGGAGCGCTACGACAAGGTTCAGGATAAGGAACAGATGATCGATAAATATGAGGACAAGCTTGGAACATACCTCATGCAGCTGACCGGGCATGAGATGTCGATGTCCCAGACCAAGCAGGTGTCTAAATTTTTGCATACCATCAGCGATTTTGAGCGTCTGGGCGATCACGCGGTGAACATCTCGAAGGTTGGGATGGAGCTGGACGCAAAGAAGGTCTCGTTTTCCGATTCCGCGCAGTATGAGCTGGGGGTTCTGGAAAATGCGGTGAAGGAGGTCGTGGATCTGACCGTCGATGCCTTCTGCAGGGACGACCTGCAAACGGCGGCGAAGGTGGAGCCTTTGAGGGAGCTGATTGGGATTCTCTGCAACGATCTGAAAAACCAGCATGTGAAGCGGCTGCGCGAGGGCAAATGTGAGATCAAGCAGGGATTTGCGTTCAACGATCTGCTGACAAATTTAGAGAGGATCGGGGCCCACTGTTCGAATGTGGCAGTCGCTATGATTGAGCTGGAGACAGCCGATTTTGACACGCATGAGTATCTGCGCAGTGTCAGAGAAATGAAAAATGAAAACTATATCTCCTGTTTTGAGGAATACGCGATGAAATACAATATTCATAACCGCGAATCCAAGAAGTCAAAAAAAGGAAAATAAAGAGAACGGAGGATACATGAAAAGATACAAAAGAGCATGTGCGGCAGCTGCAGTGCTGATGTTTATAAGCAGCGTCTTAGGACCGGGCGCATATGTGAAGGCGACAGAGGTCGGAACAGAGCTTGAGCACCCGGCCGAAACTGAAACTGGGGCCGAAACCGAAACTGAGACCGAGACACAGACGGAGGCGGACTTTGTTCAGCAGCTGCAGGAGGCGGGATTTCCGGCCAGCTACATTTCCGAGCTTGTGAAGCTGCACGAGAAGTACCCGCGGTGGCGGTTTGAGCCGGTTCACACGGGGCTCGAGTGGAGCACAGTCATTGAGAAGGAGAGCAGAAACGGATGGAACCTTGTGCCGAAAAGCGGGGATGACGCGCGAAAGTCTACGGCGGAGGGCGCCTATGACTGGTACAACAATACTTGGACCATCTACGACGGCTCCACATGGGTCGGGGCGCATACCGACTACATCGCCTACTGCATGGATCCGAGAAATTTTTTGAATGAGACGGATATTTTTCAGTTTGAGCGTTTAAGCTACAGCGACACGCAGACGAAGGACGGTCTGGACTCCATTCTCAAGGGCACTTTTATGGAAAAAACTCTGATTGAGGCGGAGGTGGAGATTCCCGCGGATACGGATCCGGACGCGGAAGAGGAGGCAAAGTCCGACGGGCAGAAGGCCACAGAGAAGATCAGCTATGCGGAGGCCTTCATGAGGATTGGTCAAAAGACCGGTGTAAGCCCCTATCATCTGGCATCCCGCGTGCGGCAGGAGCAGGGGATGGCAGGCACAAGCCCATTGATCTCCGGCACCTACAAGGGCTACGAGGGCTATTACAATTATTTCAACTTCGGGGCGTCCGGAGTGACCAACACGCTGGTGATTCAGAATGGCCTTGCCTACGCGAAAAATGCGGGCTGGGACACTCGGTACAAATCCCTTTTGGGCGGTGCCCAGCTCATTGCTAAGAATTATATTGCAAGGGGGCAGGATACGCTGTATTTTCAGAAATTTAACGTGGTCTATATGGATGCGCTGTACTCCCACCAGTATATGGGAAATGTGACGGCCGCGATCACCGAGGGAAGGAAGCTCGGTGAGGGCTACGAGGATAAGCGGCAGGTCTTTGTTTTTCGAATTCCCGTGTACGATAATATGCCGGAGGCGGCTGTGGCGTTTCTGGCGACCGGAAATCCGAACAACTATCTGAAAAAACTTGAGGTGGAGGGTTACCCGCTGACTCCGAGTTTTGACGGGGCGACGGACAAGTATTCGGTGTTTGTGGATGCAGGGGCGAAAACAATCAATGTCTCGGCCTCGCCGGTGGCATCGACATCCGTAGTGACCGGAGTGGGCGAAATTCCGCTGGAGGCTGAAACAAACACGGTGGTGATTCTGTGCATTTCGGGCAGCGGCCAGCCCAAAGCCTATACGCTGACCGTCGTGCGGTCGGGCGAATCGACACCGCCGGAACAGACAGATCCGCCGGAACCAAAGCTGCCGGTGCTGGCCTCCGACAAATATCACATCGGCAGTGAATATATCACCGGACTGGATCCCGATGTGAAGGCAGAAGAATTTTTAAGCAATCTGCAGGTGGAGAATGCCACGTTGAAGCTTGTTGGCGAGGATGATGCGGAGGTCACAGGGAGGCTTGCGACCGGCAACCGGATTGAGCTCTACGATGCCGACGGCGCTCTTTACATTACCTATAAGATTGTCATTTATGGGGATACCAACGGCGACGGGCTGATCAATGTGCTGGATATGATCAAGGTGAACCGGCACATTCTGGAGCTTTCCGCGCTGGAAGGGTGTTATCTGGAGGCGGCGGATGCCAACCGCCTCGGAGACGGCGTGAACGTGCTGGATATGATACATATTAACAGACATGCGCTGGGACTGGCAAACATTGCGCAGGGTCCCGCTGAGAACGCGCAGGAGTAAGAGACTGTGGATACGAAAGGATGAGAACACATGAATAAAATCCGAAGGAATATATATAGTAAAGTCAGGGGAATTCGGCGGATCGCGCCGATGCTCGCGCTGATTCTGATGCTTGGCATTCTGGCCATTCCGACCGATCAGGTTTACGCGGAGAATCTGAGGCTCTCTGTGAATAAATCCTCGGTTAAGATCGGCGAGAAGGTCACCGTGTCCATCACGGTGCCCGGCGGTATTTCCGCAACGGTGAATCTTGTTTATTCCGGAGACCTGTTGTCCTTTGAGTCGGCGTCCGAAATGGCAAATGCAAACAGCAGCACGGTGTCCATGACGCTGGGCGGATATGGCGGCACGAACACGCCGACCACCGGCACAGTGACCTTTGAGGCGCTGACCGCGGGCACGGCCCAATTTTCGGTGACCGCCCCGGTGGCAGGAAATCAGGAAGGGGATCAGGTGGCGCTTGACGGCGCAAGGGCAACCGTCACGATTCAGAATGAAGCGAACGATCCTCCGGCTGGGAGCGAAGGCAATACCGGCGGAAATACCGGAGGCAGCACCGGTGGAAATACCGGAGGAAGTACCGGTGGAAATGCCGGAGGAAGCACTGGTGGAAATACCGGCGAGGGCAGTACCACAACCAGAAAATCCGCAGACAATTCCCTGAAGGTGCTGGAGCTTTCCTCCGGAACGCTCTCACCGGCATTTAAGTATAACACGGTCAACTATACGGCAACGGTAGAAAACAGCGTGACCTCTGTGGCTGTCAATGCCAGAACAAGTAATGATAAGGCGACCATCACCTCCGTGGAGGGCAATGAAAACCTGAAGGTGGGCGAGAATAAAATCCGCATCTCCGTGAAGGCAGAGAACGGCGTGGTTGCCGTCTACACCATTACGGTGACCCGGAAAGCGGAGGCGGCCGGACCCGGGGAAAGCGAGAACAACCCTCCGGATGATCCGCAGCCGGTTGAACCGACAGAAAAGAGCTTTGTGAAGGACGGACAAACGCTGTATTTGGCGGCTGAAATTCCGGCAGCCGCGATTCCGACAGGCTTTACGGTAGCCGTGACGGCGCTGGGGGGACAGAATTATCCCTGCCTTGCAGACACGTTTGCGGGCGGGAAAATGCGCCTGCTGTACCTGACGGATGCCGACGGTACGGATGCGCGTCTGTATCTGCTCTCGGACGGAAGCGATGAGAAACTGTATGATTTTGTGAGCCTGCGTTCCGAGAACGGTTTTGTGATTGCGCTGCCGGAGGGCGAGGGAGGCGCTCCGAACAGCTACGCGATGGAGGCGTGCGTGCTGGAAGAAAAGGGCAGCATTGATGTGTGGTATGCAGGAGAGGATAAAGACTTCCCGATTTTCTACGGGGTGAACCAGTCGGGTGCGGGCGGATGGTACCGGCTCGACAAGAAGGAGCTGACTTACATGCGCTATGTCCAGCAGGAGGAGACAGGAAAGCCTTCGAGTGAGAAACCTGCCCAGACGGATGACAGCCGGGGGGAGATTAACCGGCTGAAGACCCAGAATGCCCTGATTATCGGAATTGCAGCGATTATTGTTATCATGCTTTTGATCGTGATTGCAATGCTGATCCTGCGGCGCGGGAAGTCTGCGGAGAAGAAGGACGAAGATCTGGAATTTATCAATATTTTAAAAGATAACTAAGACAGGAGGAGCATGATCTTGAAACCATATACTGACAAGGCGAAGAAAGCATTAAACTGCGCGAACCGTCTGTCCAGATCTATGGGCTGCAACTATGTGGGAACCGAGCATATTTTGGCGGGGCTTATGAAGGAGGGCACCGGCGTCGCTGCAGAGGTGCTTACGGCGGCGGGAGTGGAGCTTTCAAAACTGCTTGAGATGATCGAGCAGCTGATTACGCCAGGGCCTGTCACGGTAGAGGAGCGGGACGGATACACGCCCCGCGCCCAGATGATACTGGAGCGCGCAGAGGACGAGGCGGCTCATTTTGACTGTGATGAGGTGGGCACGGAGCATCTGCTGATGGCGATGGTCAAGGAGGGAGACTGCGCGGCGGCTCGTCTGTTAAACACAATCGGTCTCCATCCGCACAAGCTCCTTGTGGAGCTTCTCTCGGCGATGGGAGAGGATCCGACGAGGTATCGCGATGAGATTATTCGGGGGAGGATTGAGGCGGCGGCTTCTACGCCGACGCTGGATCAGTATTCCAGAGATTTGACCGCTATGGCGGAGATGGGGCTTTTGGATCCGGTGATAGGAAGAAACCAGGAGACCAGCCGCCTTATGCAGATTCTCTGCCGCAGGGGAAAGAATAATCCCTGCCTGATCGGAGAGCCGGGCGTGGGCAAGACGGCAATTGTGGAGGGACTGGCACAGAGCCTTGTGAACGGGACGGTCCCGGATATTCTTGCGGGCAAACGTCTGGTGTCGCTTGACATGTCCGGGCTGGTGGCAAAGTCCAAGTACCGCGGTGAATTCGAGGAGCGCATCAAGCGCGTCATCAATGAGGTGTCGGCTGCGGGCAATGTGCTTTTGTTCATTGACGAGCTGCACACGATTATCGGCGCCGGAGGAGCGGAGGGCTCGCTGGATGCGTCGAATATCCTAAAGCCTGCGCTGGCGCGCGGGGAGGTGCAGGTAATTGGTGCGACCACCGTTGAAGAGTACCGCAAATATGTGGAGAAGGACGCGGCGCTGGAGCGGCGCTTTCAGCCGGTGATGGTCGAGGAGCCGTCGGAGGAGGAGTCTGTCGAGATTCTTCAGGGGTTGAAAGGACTGTATGAAAAGCACCACTTTGTGCGGATTACAGACGAGGGTGTGGAGGCCGCCGTGCGGATGTCCGCGCGCTATGTGGGCGATCGCTTTCTGCCGGACAAGGCCATCGATCTTCTGGATGAGGCCGCCGCGCGTGTGCGGCTTGGGCAGGTGCAGGACAAAGGCCGCGAGGAGCAGCGGGAGGAGCTGCGCAGGCTTGAGCTGGCGGTTGAGGATGCATTGAAGGCCGGAGACATTGATCTGGCCAGAGAGAAGAAGGAGCAGAGAGAAGCGCTCTTTTTCAAAATGGTGAAACAGGCCAAAAAGATTTACCGCGTGCCGAGCAATCCCCCGGTTGTGGGAGAGAACGAGGTGGCGGATGTGGTGGCGGGCTGGACGAAGATTCCGGTGAACCGTCTGACGGAGAACGAGGCTTCGCGGCTGCAAAAGCTGGAGGGCATTCTCCACCGGCGTGTCATCGGGCAGAACGAGGCTGTCTCGGCGGTGGCGAAGGCCGTCCGCCGGGGAAGGGTCGGGCTGAAGGATCCCAGAAGGCCCATCGGTTCCTTCCTGTTTTTAGGACCCACCGGAGTCGGCAAAACGGAGGTGTCCAAGGCGCTGGCGGAGGCTGTTTTCGGCAGCGAGGATGCCATGATCAGGGTCGACATGTCCGAGTATATGGAGAAACACAGTGTTTCCAAGATGATAGGCTCTCCCCCCGGCTATGTGGGACATGAGGAGGGCGGCCAGCTCAGCGAGAAGGTGCGGCGCAATCCGTACTCGGTTGTTTTGTTCGACGAGATTGAGAAGGCGCACTCGGATGTCTTTAACGTGCTGCTTCAGGTGCTTGACGAGGGGCGTATCACAGACTCGCAGGGGCGCAAGGTCGATTTCAAGAACACCATCATCATCATGACGAGCAATGCCGGCGCGCAGGCGATTGTGGAGCCGAAAAAGCTGGGCTTTGGCGCGAAGGAGGACGAAAAACTCGATCATGAGCGGATGAAGGGCAGTGTGATGGAGGAGGTTCGCCGCATTTTCCGGCCGGAATTTTTAAACCGGATTGACGAAACCATTGTGTTCCGCTCACTGAACAAGGAGGATCTCAAACAGATCGTGGCACTGCTTGTGAAGGATCTCGAGAACCGCTGCAGCAGCCAGCTCGGCATTGAACTGACTGTGCGCGAAGCGGCGAAGGCGTGGATTGTGGAGCAGGCATATGACCGCAAATACGGCGCGAGACCGCTTCGCAGAAAGCTGCAGGAGGAGGTTGAGGACCGACTGGCGGAGGAGATCATACAGGGCAATCTGGCCGCCGGGGATAAGGCTGTTGTCACGACAAAGGACAAGAAAATCGTCGTGACAAAGGCGTGAAAGAATGTTATAATTTAATGGCAGGAATATGTCCACTACAATACAAAGGAGAATACAAAAATGGCTGCAATCAGTGAATTAATCCGCACCGAGGACAACGGGACGATCAGCTTTGGCAATTACGCGCTGGAAGCAAAGGGAAAGCTGGACAATTACGAGTTTAACGGGGATATCTACAAGGTGAAGACATTCAAGGAAATCACAAAGCTTGAGCGCAACGGGCTCTTTGTCTATGAGTCGGTTCCGGGCACGGCGGTGACCGGTTTTGCTCAGACGGCGGACACTGTAGAATTCGTAGTCGAGGGGGCAGAGGACGCGCAGATTACGCTTGAGCTGGCCGCAGAGACCGAGTATGAGATTACCGTGGACGGCAGCTCTGCCGGGGTGATGAAGACGAATCTGGGTGGCAAGCTGAGCCTTTCCGTGGAGCTGGAGGGATCGAAACAGGTGGCAATCAAGGTGGAGCGCAAATCGTGAAAAAAATCTCTTTTTTCTGTCAGAACTGTGGATTTGAATCGGCCAAGTGGATGGGGCAGTGCCCGGGCTGTAAGGAGTGGAACTCCTTTGTCGAGGAGGTCGTAGAAAAAAAGAGCGCAAACAGCGCCGGAAAGATGAAACAGGCAGCGGAGCTTACACCGCTGCCTTTGTCAGCGATCCATGCGGAGGACGGTGTGCGGATGGGCACAGGAATGCCGGAGCTGGACCGCGTGCTTGGCGGCGGGATTGTGAAGGACTCCCTTGTGCTGGTAGGCGGAGATCCGGGCATTGGCAAGTCCACGCTGCTTCTGCAGGTGTGCCGGAATCTCTCCGCCAACGGGCGCTTTGTGCTGTACATTTCCGGTGAGGAGTCCCTGCAGCAGATCAAGCTGCGGGCGGAGCGCATCGGTGTCTTTAACGATTCCCTCAAGCTTTTATGCGAGACCAATCTGGAGTTGATCCAGGGTGTGATCGAGCAGCTGAAGCCGGAGGTGGTGGTCGTGGACAGCATCCAGACCATGTTCAGCGATGCAGTGTCCGCCGCGCCGGGCAGCGTATCGCAGGTGCGGGAGACTACGGGCGTACTCCTTCGGATTGCAAAGGGCATGGGACTCTCGGTGTTTATTGTCGGCCATGTGACAAAGGAGGGCGTGGTGGCCGGGCCTCGGGTGCTGGAGCACATGGTGGACACGGTTCTCTATTTCGAGGGCGACCGGCACGAGAGCTATCGGATCCTGCGGGGGGTCAAGAACCGCTTTGGTTCCACGAACGAGATTGGCGTGTTTGAGATGCGCACGGAGGGACTGGTGGAGGTGGAGAATCCGTCAGAGTACATGCTGAGCGGAAAGCCCAAGGATGCCTCCGGCTCCGTGGTTGCCTGTTCCATGGAGGGCACAAGACCGATCCTTCTGGAAATCCAGGCACTGGTGAGCCACAGCTTTTTCAACAACCCAAGGCGCACGGCAACCGGGGCGGACTACAACCGAGTCAACCTGCTCATGGCAGTGCTGGAGAAGCGTCTGGGCATTCAGCTCTCGGACTGTGATGCCTATGTGAATATTGCAGGAGGCATCCGGATGACGGAGCCGGCGATTGATCTGGGGATCGTTCTGGCGCTGCTCTCAAGCAAGATGGACTTGATCATCGACGAGCACACCATCTGTTTCGGAGAGGTGGGACTAAGCGGCGAGGTGCGCGGGGTCTCCATGGCGGAGCAGCGGGTGCAGGAGGCGAAAAAGCTTGGTTTTGAGGTTTGCATTCTGCCGCAGGTCTGCGCGGATGTCTTAAAGAAGATCGACGGAATCCGCCTGATCGGAGTCGGAAATGTGCGGGAGGCGCTGAATGCGGTGCAGGGGCTTTGAACAGAAATTGAAGACAGACCATTGACTTTTTTGATGAGTTGTGTATAATAGTAAGTGTTTTCGAAGGGGATTGGTCAAATGGTATGATAGGGGTCTCCAAAACCTTTGGCGGGAGTTCGATTCTCTCATCCCCTGCTGTCAAAAAGAATGTGCCGCGGGCACATTCTTTTTTTG
>JAFLRQ010000018.1:18203-25458 GCA_022511395.1 Agathobacter sp.
ATGATGTACGATAAAGTGACAGTAATTCAGTTTTCGAACTTGATAGAGCTTGAAGCTTTCGTGAAAGCAGCCGGTGATTGCGAATTTGAGATTGACGCTAAGTATAATCGCATCATCATTGACGCAAAGTCACTGCTGGGCATGATTGGACTTGGCTTGAGGAAAAACATTGAGGTGTGCTACGACGGCAGCAATGAGAGGTTTGAAAAACTGGTGGCCAAATTTGCTGTAGCGTGATTTTATTACAGAGGCTTTTTATGGACCCCGCTCCGTACTTGGGAGCGGGGTTTTCATCATGTAAGGAGACCTATGCCGGAGAGGGAGACGACAACCGAACTACATATTTCCGTGCGGAACCTGGTGGAGTTTATCTTTCGGGAGGGGGATATTGACAACCGGGTTGACCGTCTGACCGCGAATGCCATGCAGGAGGGCAGCCGCCTTCACCGGAAAATCCAAAAGAGCATGGGAGGCGGTTATCAGGCGGAGGTTCCGCTTGCCATCACCGTAGAGGCGGCGGATTACCGGATGACAGTGGAGGGCAGGGCGGACGGCATTTTCTATGTCGGGGAGCCGGAGGCAGCGGATACCTATGAGCAGGTCAGGCTTGCGCTTGCGGAGTGTGAGGAGGAGAAAGAGATCGGAACGCGCATTACGCGGGGAAACGTCTGGTACATCGACGAGATCAAGGGTGTCAGCCGCAGGCCGGAGACCATGGACGGCCCGGTCTATGTGCATCAGGCGCAGGCCATGTGCTATGCATATATCTACGCAGAGCAGAACGGACTTGACCGCATGGGCGTACAGATGACATACTGCAGTCTGGACAACGAAGCTCCGGGCGAGCCGCGGCGGTTTCGCATCGAGTATGAGTTTGCGGAGCTTGCGGACTGGTTTGAAGCGCTGATGGAACGATACCGAAAATGGGCGGATTTTCAGGTACAGTGGAAGAAAAAGAGGCAGGAGAGCATCCGCAGTCTCGCGTTTCCCTATGAATACAGGGAGGGGCAAAAAAAGCTCATCGAGGATGTGTACCGCTCCATTCTGCGCGGGAAAACCTTATTTTTGCAGGCGCCTACCGGCGTTGGAAAGACCATCTCCACCATATTTCCGGCGGTCAAGGCGGTGGGGGAGGGACTTGCGGACCGAATTTTTTATCTGACTGCCAAGACCATTACCGCGACGGTGGCAAAGGAGACCTTTGGGCTTCTGCGCGGGCAGGGCTACACGGCCAAGACCATTCAGCTCACCGCAAAAGAGAAGCTGTGCGTCTGCGAGGAGATGAATTGTAATCCTGTGGACTGCCCCTATGCGAAGGGACATTTTGACCGGGTCAACGACGCGGTCTTTGATCTGCTGCAGAAATCGGACACCTTTACAAGAGAGGAAATTCTGGCGCAGGCGGATGCGTGGAGGGTCTGTCCCTTTGAGCTCAGTCTCGACACCGCGTCGTGGGCGGACAATATCCTCTGCGACTACAACTACGTGTTTGACCCGAACGTGTACCTGAAGCGCTTTTTCGCGGAGGGAGTGAAGGGCGATTACATTTTTCTTGTGGATGAGGCTCACAATCTGGTGGAGCGGAGCCGCGAGATGTACAGTGCCGAGATTGTAAAGGAGGATGTGCTTGCGGTCAAGAATATAATGAAGCAGCACGACAGAGAGACCGAGGCGCTCTTGCAAAAATGCAACCGGGAGCTTTTGGCCATGCGGCGCGAGTGCGAGACCTACCGGGTGTATGACAATATCAGTGCGCTGGTGTTTCATTTGATGCGGCTGGCATCGAGGATGGAGGAATTTCTGGAAAAGCCGATGGATTTCCCGGAGCGGCGCAGTGTGCTGGAGCTGTATTTCACCGTGCGGAATTTTCTGCGGATCTATGATCTGGTCGATGAGCATTATGTCATTTACGCGCAGGCTGAGGAAGGACGGTTTTCTGTGAAGCTGTTCTGCGTGGATCCCTCATCCAATCTGCAGGCCTGTGTGGACAAGGCGGAGGCTGCCGTGTTTTTCTCCGCAACCCTGCTCCCGGTCAACTATTATAAGAAATTACTCTCCACGCGGACGGACGATTACGCGATTTACGCCGAGAGCACATTTTCGTCTTCCCAGCGGCTGCTCTTGTTTGGAAAAGATGTGAGCACGAAATACACGCGCAGAAGTCCGGCGGAGTACAAAAAGATTGCGCGCTATATCCTTGCGCTTGTGCAGGGAAAAACCGGGAATTATATGGCATTTTTCCCGTCCTACCGGCTGATGCAGGAGGTGTGTGACTGTCTGCGGGAGGAGCCGGAGGGTGCGGGCCTTGCCATCCTCTGTCAGACCGCGAACATGAGGGAGGATGAGCGGGAGGAGTTCCTTGCCGCTTTTGAGGAGGAACGGGAGGAGACGCTTATAGCATTCTGCGTGATGGGAGGAATCTTCGGTGAGGGAATTGACCTGAAAAATGACCGGCTGATCGGCGCGGTGATTGTGGGAACCGGACTGCCGCAGGTCAGCAATGAGCGGGAGATCCTGAGGGATTACTATGACAGACGGGGAGGGCAGGGCTTTGACTACGCCTTCCGATATCCCGGGATGAACAAGGTGCTGCAGGCGGCGGGGCGCGTGATCCGCACGGCGGAGGACAAGGGCGTGGTACTGCTTTTGGATGAGAGGTTCCTGCAGCCGGAGTATGTTCCCCTGTTTCCCAGAGAGTGGCAGGAGAGGAAACTCTGCGACAGCGGGCAGGTGCAGGCGGAGGTACGGGCATTTTGGAACGGAGAACTTGCAAGCAGGCAGGATTAAAGGTATAATGACGATACTAGGGGAACAAGGTTTTGTATCAGTGAACATAAGGAGGATAGAAAAGTGGGCAATGTACGACGCGTGTATGTGGAAAAAAAGCCGGATTTTGCGGTCCGGGCGAAGGAGCTGGGGCATGAGATCCGGCACTACCTCGGCATTGGAGTGGAGCAGGTGCGAATTCTGATCCGTTACGATGTGGAGGATGTGTCCGACGAGACTTACCGCAGGGCATTACAGACCGTCTTCTCAGAGCCGCCGGTGGACAACGTGTACGAGGAGAGCTTCCCGACGGGGGAGGAGAGCGGAAAAACCGACATTCGGATTTTTTCCGTGGAATTTCTGCCGGGGCAGTTCGATCAGCGGGCGGACTCCGCGGAGCAGTGCGTGAAGCTCTTAAACGAAGAGGAGAACCCCATCATCCGCAGCGCCGTCACCTATGTGGTGTACGGAAAAATGACGGAGGATGAATTTTCCGCAATCAAAAACCATTGCATCAATCCGGTGGATTCACGGGAGACAACCCTGGAAAAACCACAAACTCTAGTGCAAAATTTTGAAAATCCTGCAGATGTTGTGTTTTTTGAAGGATTTCCTTCATTTTCCAATGAAGAGCTTAAGAAGCTTTATGAATCCTTAAACCTTGCAATGACCTTTAAGGACTTCATCCATATTCAGAACTACTTCAGAAACGACGAGAAGCGCGATCCGACCATGACAGAGATCCGCGTGCTGGATACATACTGGAGCGATCACTGCCGCCACACCACATTTTCCACAGAACTCAAAAACGTGACATTTGATGAGGGCTTTTACCGGGAGCCGATCCAAAAATCGTATGAGGACTATCTGGCCACCCGCGAAAAGCTCTATGCGGGCAGGCAGGATAAATTTGTCTGTCTGATGGATTTGGCGCTGGCTGCGATGAAACGGTTAAAGGCGGAGGGAAAATTAAACGATCAGGAGGAATCCGACGAGATCAATGCCTGCTCCATTGTGGTGCCGGTGGATGTCGAGTACACGGAAGAGGACGGATCCAAAAAAACAGTTCAGGAAGAATGGCTCGTGAACTTTAAAAATGAGACCCACAACCATCCGACGGAGATAGAACCCTTCGGAGGGGCGGCGACCTGTCTGGGCGGCGCGATCCGCGATCCGCTTTCCGGACGGACCTATGTCTATCAGGCAATGCGCGTCACCGGAGCGGCGGACCCCACCGTCCCGGTGCAGGAGACGATGGCGGGCAAGCTGCCGCAGAAGAAGCTGGTGCGTGAAGCAGCGAAGGGCTACAGCTCATACGGCAACCAGATTGGATTGTCAACCGGATATGTAAAAGAGGTTTACCATCCGAATTACGTCGCAAAACGTATGGAAATCGGTGCAGTCATGGGTGCGGCACCCCGGCGTGCCGTTCAGAGACTCACATCCGACCCCGGAGATCGGATCATTCTCCTTGGAGGGCGGACCGGCCGTGACGGAATCGGCGGAGCGACCGGCTCCTCTAAGGCGCACAACACCGAGTCCACCGCATCCTGCGGGGCGGAAGTGCAGAAGGGAAATGCGCCCACCGAGCGCAAGCTGCAGCGCCTGTTCCGCCGCGAGGAGGTCAGCCATATTATTAAAAAATGCAACGATTTCGGCGCGGGAGGCGTGTCCGTGGCGATCGGAGAGCTGGCGGACGGCCTGCGCGTGGAGTTGGACAAGGTTCCGAAAAAATATGCGGGACTTGACGGCACAGAGATTGCAATCTCCGAGTCACAGGAGCGCATGGCGGTTGTCGTGGCTCCGCAGGACGTTGAACAATTTTTGAAATACGCCGCCGAGGAGAATCTTGAGGCGACTGAGGTTGCGGTGGTCACCGAGGAGCCGAGGCTGGTGCTGGTGTGGCGCGGCAAGGAGATCGTGAACCTCTCACGCGCGTTTCTGGACACAAACGGCGCGCATCAGGAGGCGGAGGTCACGGTGGAAATGCCGGACGAGAAAACCAATTTCTTCCATAAGATAGAGATCCCGAAGGTGGCAGAGGCGGTAGAGAAAAAAGATTATCGCGGCGCGTGGCTTGCGATGCTTGCGGATCTGAATGTCTGCTCCCAGAAGGGATTGGTGGAGATGTTTGATGGCTCGATTGGCGCGGGCAGCGTGTTTATGCCATACGGCGGACGCTACCAGCTCACCGAAACGCAGAGCATGGTTGCAAAGCTCCCTGTCATGAACGGAAAATCGGACACAGTGACCATGATGTCCTACGGCTTTGACCCGAATTTGTCCTCGTGGAGCCCTTATCACGGCGCGGTCTACGCAGTTCTTGAGTCCCTGTCACGCATTGTTGCGGCAGGCGGCGACTATCGGAAGGTGCGCTTTACCTTCCAGGAATATTTCCGCAGGATGGACGAGGAGCCGAGACGGTGGAGCCAGCCCTTTGCGGCGCTTCTCGGCGCATACGACGCGCAGATTGGCTTCGGGCTGCCCTCCATCGGCGGAAAAGATTCCATGTCCGGCACCTTCAATGAGATCGATGTGCCGCCTACGCTGGTATCCTTTGCCGTGGATGTGGCGAGAGAGGGGGATATCATCACGCCTGAGCTGAAAAAAGCGGGTAGCAAGCTGGTACTTTTTACCATTGAAAAAAATGAGTACGATCTGCCGGTCTATGAACAGGTCATGAAGCTCTATGAAGCCGTCCACCTCGCGATCCAAAAGCGGGCAATTATCTCCGCATATGCTCTCGACGGCAAGGGTCTGGCGGCTGCAATCAGCAAAATGGGATTCGGCAACCGTTTTGGCGTAACGGTTGACAATGCAGTAACAGAGCCTGTTTTGTTCGGTTCCGGCTTCGGAAACATCGTCGCGGAGGTGCCGGAGGAAGCTCTACCTATTATATGTGAAATTATGAGCCAGGCAGAACTGGCAGACGCTTATCGGACGGTTGGAGCGGTGAATGAAACGAGTTCCTTCCAATTTATGGGCGCAGACATTTCCATGTCGGATGCGCTCGAAGCGTGGACCGGAACATTAGAGAGAGTTTTTGCGACGCGCAGCGCGGGAGCAAAGGAAATGGACGGCGGAAAGCTCGAAAAATGCGGGATTTACGACACGAAAACAGTCTATATTTGCAAAAATCGTGTCGCGAAACCGACGGTTTTCATCCCGGTATTCCCGGGGACAAACTGCGAGTACGACAGCGCGAAAGCCTTTGAACAGGCCGGCGCAAACGTCATTGTCAAGGTGTTCCGGAACCTGAGCGCCGCAGATATCCGCGATTCCGTGGAGATGTTCTCAAAGGCGATCGACCAGTCCCAGATCATCATGTTTCCGGGCGGATTTTCCGCCGGAGATGAGCCGGAGGGGTCGGCCAAATTCTTTGCAACCGCCTTCCGCAACGCGAAGATGACCGAGGCGGTGCAGCGGCTTTTGAACGAGCGGGACGGCCTTGCATTGGGCATCTGCAACGGTTTCCAGGCATTGATCAAGCTGGGGCTCGTGCCCTGCGGCGAAATCCGGATGCAGGATGAAAATTCGCCTACCTTAACCTACAACACCATTGGCCGCCACATCAGCCGGATGGTCTACACAAAGGTTGTCTCCAACAAGTCGCCGTGGCTGCAGCAGGCGAAAATTGGCGAAATATACTGCAATCCGGCATCCCACGGAGAGGGCCGCTTTGTGGCGCCAAAGGTGTGGCTGGACGAGCTTTTTGCGAACGGCCAGATTGCGACACAGTACGTCAACGAGGCGGGTGAGCCCACCATGGATGAAGAGTGGAATATCAATGGTTCCTACATGGCAATCGAGGGAATTACCAGCCCGGACGGCAGAGTTTTCGGGAAAATGGCGCACAGTGAGCGGCGCGGAAATTCGGTTGCCGTGAACATATACGGAGAGCAAAACCTGCGGTTATTCGAGTCCGGAGTGGCGTATTTTGTGTAAATTGTCTAAAGTATTCAGAAAAAAATTTGTTTTTTTTACAAAAAAATGTGATTTAGCTATTGCAAAAGCACTTTATATGGTGTAACATGGACTCCGTAGAGTAGTTAATCTAGTTCTGCTAGATCCAAAGTACGAAGGATAGTAACCACAGATTCATGGATACCGGGGTTGAAAAGATAGACTCCGGCGGCCAAACAATTGCATGTGCGGCAGAAGCTGAGATCAATTGAGTCTAAGCTTGCTGATTTAGATGCCGAGCAATCGATGTCGATTTCACACTCTACACGACAGAGATGATCGAGGCTTCGAATCAATCTTGTATTGAAGCGCATGCAGACAAAGCCGGATGGCATATGTTATGCATCTATGATGCATGACCTCTGGCTAGAGGAACCGGCGGCGGCACACAGGAACCGAACCTGAAAGTGAAGAATTGTCCGCAGCAATTCGGAAAAAGAGGGGGCGGGAGAATGGAACGTGTTTGGTTAACGAGTGGATAGCTTGTGGGAACCGTCCGAACAAGAAAGAGAGGAAAAGACATGAA
>JAFLRQ010000019.1:0-17975 GCA_022511395.1 Agathobacter sp.
CTGAGCCTGAATTATCATCCTCTCCAGCGGAATTATCATCCCCGCCGTGGTTATTTTTATTGCCGGAGTTATTTTTGTTGCCGGAATTATTGTTGTCGCCGGAGTTATTGTTGTCGCCCTCATCTCCCTCGCCGGAATTATCCCCTTCGCCGGATTGCTGCGCCTGGTATTTCTGAATAAGCGACCTGACGGAGCCCTCATCCTTCGAGTTGATTGCCGTCTGCAGGGACGCCAGCTGCTCCTCGGAGAGTCCCTTCGTGCCAATCTTGATAATCTTCGGAGAGGATCGGTAGGTGCTCTTGTTAATGACCTCCCGGCTTTGCTGCACACCGTCCACCTTCACAACCTTCCAGAGCTGCGCCTTGCAGCCCTGATGAGCGCTCTGCACTACGCTCCAGTAGCCGACATCCCGTCCTGCATCCTGCTCAAATTCAAGCTGCGGATCCTCTTTGGACAGCGTCTCGCTCTCATAGCTGACTGTCCGGTTGGCAGGGCGGTCCTCCTTTCCGTAAATATTAAAGTACAGCACACGGTTGCTGCAGTATCCCTCGATATAAATCGGCACATCTCGGTTATTCTTGAAATGCAGATCCTTGTAATCTCCCGCAATCGCCGCGTCCATGGAGGGTTTCACATAGTTCACCAGCATCGAGTGGTTACTGCGCATTGTTATTTCAAGCTCTGCGAGTATCACCGCATTGTAGAGCGTCGTCGCCACCTGGCAGATTCCTCCGCCAAAGGATTCCACCGTCGTACCGTTTAAGTAGGAACCGGCGAGCTCATATCCGTTCTCCTTCGTGAATGGGCTCACGGTTGTCCGCAGCGTAAACTCATCTCCCGGAAAAAGTACCGTACCGTCCACCTTGCTTGTCCCGGTTGTCACATTCTTTGCCCGCCCTTCGCTGGAGGATGCAAACCCCGTGCTAAAGGATCCCAAAAGATCCTGCACCTGCGCAAGCTCCTCCTGACTTCCTCTCGGCTGAACCACATTGCTCACCAGCGCAACCTGCGTATCCTGTCCATTCCAGCCGTCAGTCAAAAGGGCCTCGATCGCATACACCGACTGCACGATATCAATTTCATTGCCCTCCCTGCCCGGCACAAAGCGAAAGACCCCATTTTCCCGCACCAGTGTATTGTCTAATGCCTTTACGTTGAGATCTTTGGTTCTCTTGTACAACAGCTGCGCCGTCGCCTGCTTATCGATCGCCAGCTCCAAGTCAATAACCAGATGATCCCGTTTTAGATCCTCAGCAACCTGATAGCGCCGAATCAGATTGCCGGCCCGGCCTGCTGTGACCGCATCCCACACAGCCGCATCCACATCCGCAGATATATCCATCTCCTCGCCCGTCATCTCGACGGAGCCGTTCGTCGCACTCAGCGTGAAGGTGGTTGCGCGCAGCTCCTCCAAATAGGCATCCAACGCCGCCTGTGCCTCATTTTCGCTCATCCCGCCCACATCGACACCGCCGATATAGACTCCGTGTAAAATCTGCTCGGATTCCTCCGCCCGCACAACACTGCTCCCTGCGGCCGTGAGCGCTGCCGCGCAGAAAACTGCAGATAAAATCTGAAATAGTCTTATTTTTCTCATAATACACCTCGCACACCAATCTCTGTTTCCATGCTTGATTATTTATTGTAACACAATGTTTGACTTTTGCAAGTCAAATATGGGCAAAAAAACAGACGCCGCTATGCGTAGCAGCGTCTGGCCTTTTTGCTGACGTTGTTTGAACCCAGAAAAATACAGTTCCTTCCGTGCTCCTTCGCACGGTACAGCGCCTGATCTGCCCTCTCATAAAGCTCGTCAATATCTGTTTTCTGCAGATGCCGACGGTATTCGATGCCGACGCTGACCGTCACAAACGGGTAAATATTCCCGGGTGCCTGCGGAATTTTCAGTTCCTCCACCCATTGGTTCAACTGTTCCGCCAGTTCAATCACCTCGTCCTCGCTCTGATTTCTCACGACCAGCACGAATTCCTCCCCGCCGACTCTGGCGCAGACCCCATCGACCAGATCCGCGGCCCGCCGGATCTGATCCGCCACAGCAATGATACACTTGTCTCCCTCCGGATGACCGAAGGTGTCATTAAATTTTTTAAAATTATCGATGTCCAGCATAATAACCGCAAGCGGACGATTCCAGTTCCTGCACAGATCCAGAAAATTTTTCAGGCGCGGCTCTAACCCGCGGCGATTGTACAGACCTGTCATCGGATCAACCTCTGCCTTCTGATTTGCCAGCCGCAGCTGCCACAAATCCTCGCAGCGCTGTTCCCGGAAACGATAGATATAGTAGGAAAGGATGCAGCTGTTTACTGCGAGCAGTAAATTGTAAAGAACCACATCCACCCCCAGCTGCAGGCGAATGATCAATGCAGCCGCAACCGCGGCCTGCAGCGCCATTCCCACGCAGAATTCGGCAAACACACACACATAACAGACCGTATACACCAGCGTTGAAATCCACAACATCAGCTGTGCGGATGCGGGAAGCTTCATATTGAGAACCAGCAGATCCGAGCACAGCAGATAACCCGCCCACAAAATTCTCAGAAACCAGACACGCTTCGCCGTGCATTTTCCGGAGTACGCGCGGACCATAAATACCGCAGCAATCGCCAGAGCCTCCGCGACCGCTCCCCATAACAGGCTGTTCCCGATATACCAGCCCTCAGTCCAAAGCTGTACGCCTGTCAGCGCAATCGGCATAGCAGCAATCAGCAGTACAAAAAAGAAACAGGCGCGCCGAAAATTTTCGTGTTGTATATGTTTTTTAATAAATCCGGCCTTTGAGGCAGCCATGGCAGGCTCCTCCTTTTCTTAATCTTTTGCACAAAGTTACATTTTCATTCTTATTATCGGATTTCTTTACTCGAAATTTAACTTCTATATTAAGAAAAGCCTTAAACAATCAAAGCCACAATTACTGACGTGACTACCATTGCTCCGATTAAAATCAGTGCTACCAGCGCATACATTCTTTTTTTCTTTTTGGAGCTGTTAAAATTGTACATCCTATTCACCTCTTACCAAAAATATTGTATAATAAATCCATCATACAATAACAGAAAGGATTTTGCAATGTTTCCCATTTTTACAGTTTTCTTTCTATTTATCATTGCGATCAATGTCGTCCTCCGCAAAAACAATCGTTCCCAGGAGGATTACCAAACCCGCTTCTGGGAGCGCGAGCTTGAGGCAAACAATACACGCAAGCAGGACATCAGCTCACTTGACTACATTCAAATTCCCTTGGAAAAGCTCCCGCAGAATCTGCACACTGACTCCGAACGGGAGCTGGTGGAACTTGCCTCTAAGAAGCTCTTAAACCTTGCGGGAGAGACGAACACGGACCTCAAGTTAAAGTATGGGGTTGCCAATTTGGAGCAGTTGAGCACCTGCGATACAAATTTCACGCGCTTTGTGTCCGCAGTCTCCGTCTACGCCAAAGAGCTTCTGGATGCCGGACAAACCTCCGACGCGCGCTCTCTCCTGGAGTTTGCGGTGGAAAGCCGGGCGGATTCCAGCAAAATTTTTGCCATGCTGGCAAAGATTTATCAGGATGCCGGAGAGCCTGAACGCATTGACCGTCTGCTCGAAATCGCTAGGACCTTTGACACCTTATCCGGCCGCATGATCGTACAGACCTTAAACTCATTCAAGGAGTCCTAACCGCGTCCATAGTCTCTGAAATAAACATCCTGCAGACGGGAGGCCTCACTTCTGGTCAGCGTCTCCCAGCAGATTTCATCGGTGATATTGTGCTTTTCACAAAATTCTTTTAAACGCTGCACCTGATGCATCGTCGCCGGCGTCCGCCGCTTTGCGCGGTAGCTGAGCGGTTTCGGAACAAGCAGCTCCGGCGACTTTTCCTGCGCCAGCGGAATCAGGCGCTCAAAGATTCGGTGAGTCTCCACCGCATCGTCCAGCGCACGGTGCGCATTTGTCCGCGGGATCTGAAAATATTCACACAAGCTCTCCAGCTTCTTCGGCAGCTCTCCCGGCAGAAGCGCCCGCGCAAGTCGCAGCGTGTCGCAGGCAAAAAGCTCCAGCGGCCTTCGATGATCGATCGCCCATTGCTTCAGAAAGCTGTAATCATACCCTACATTGTGCCCGACAATCACATCTGCTCCAATCAGCGCAATCAGCCGTTCCAGCGCTTCATCCTCATGTACTCCGCACGCCGCCATCTCATCCGTAATCGCAGTCAGCCTCGTCACCTCCACCGGAATCGGCCGCATCGGATTCACCAGAGTGCCGTATGTGTCCGCAATCTGCCCGCCGCGCACCTTCACAGCTCCGACCTCTATGATCTTGTCCGACCTCGCCGAGAGCCCCGTCATCTCCAGATCAATTACCGTATAATCCAAAATTCATCCTCTCAATATACCGCTCCTCAAAGTCCCTGCACTCCGGCAGCATAATCAGCTCCGCCCTGCGGCAGATCTCCTCCATGCGCTGCCCAGCCGCCTCCGGGTCAGCCAGATATTGGACAGCCCCCTCCAGCGAAGTGTTTCCCACCGCCACGATGCGCCCTTTCAGCTTCTCGGGCAAAAGCCCTACAGCCAACGCGTCCTCCGGGTCGAGATAGCGGCCGAAGCCTCCGGCCAGACAGACCGTCTCCACCTGCTCCGCCGAGATCTGATATTCCGCAAGCAGCATCTCCACTCCCGCACAGACCGCAGCCTTCGCCATCTGCAATTCGCGAATGTTCTCCTGCGTCAAAACACACGGTTCCTCCCCCGAATCGGAGCTGCCAACCTCCGCTTCATCCACCGGATAGCCGGGATCAAAATAGGCCTCGCACAGAGTTCCGTACTCGTCCACAATCCCCTGCTCCAGCAGACGGTGGAGGAGCCTCAGCACTCCCGCGCCGTGAATCCGCATCGCCGGTCCGCTCCCCTCAAAAGCAGGTCCGGCCGCCGTCGAGGTGACGAGAAGACGTTCTCTGCTGCCCAGCGCCATCTCCCCGTTTGTCCCCAAATCGACAAAAAGCACCGGAGCTTCGCGGTGCAGAATGTCAATAGCGGCCAGACCACTCACAATGTCTGCTCCCACAAATGCAGAAATCCCCGGCAGCTGAACAATCTGTGTTTTTCCAATAAAAAAGTTTCGGAGAGAAAGCTTCTCCGGAACAAAAGGTGCCGCTCCCATCCGCTCGCAGGAAATCCCCTCCAAAAGGTGCTGCATGGTGGTATTTGCACTGACCACAAGCCGGCAGTCCATAGTACCTCCGAGCTCCTTGACAGCCAAGCTCAGTTCTTTTTGCAGGCGCTCCCAAATCAGCTCCTGCAGCTCTTTTCCCCCGCCTTCATTAGCGGCGCGAATCCGGCTCATCACATCCGTTCCCAATCGCCGCTGGGGATTCACAAAGCTCCTGACAACGCTGCGATCCCGATAGAAAACCTGAAGCACCACCGTAGTGGTGCCGATATCCACCGCAGCAACCGGGTTCTGCTCCTCAAACACACGGCAATGCCCAAACGATTCCACTGCGGTAAACTGCTGCAGGGGAATTTGCTCAATCTCCACCTCTCCCGGCGTTCTGTACCGGCAGGCAGGCACACGTTCTCCTCCGCGCAGCACCACCGCACAGCGCCCGCAGATTCCCTTCCCCCCACAGGGGCGGTCAATCACAATATTCTGCTGCGCCAGCTCCTCCCAGAGTGTTTTGCCCGGACGCACAGTGACCCGGATCCTCCCGCTACTCATCAAATTCCAGCGTGACGAAAAAGCCCTTTTCCGTCTCCTTGACATCCACCACATCGCCCTCTGCGCTCAGCAGACGCTCGCTGACCGGGTAATTGCCGGACATTGCGATTGCGTGTTCAAGCGTATAATAATAGGAGGTGGGCAGCCTGCTCTCGGTAACCCCCAGATGATCCCCGATCTTCACCAGCCCCGGACGCTCCATTTTAAATTCCATGGTTCTCATTGCGATCCTCCACAAACTCCACATCTATGGTTCCGTTCCGCCTCTGATAATCCCTCGCGGCGCGCGTCACAGACATCGCAATCCAGATATTTGCCAGGCCGCCGATCACAAGAACAATTCCCACCAGCATAATTGCTTTCTCCATCACGCCGAAAGCGTCAAAGATGCATACAAGCCCAAATACAATTTCAAGAATAGCCATCGTCAGATTAAGCCCCCAGGAAGTCATACCGTACCGCTTCGCATCCAACGTCTCTTTCACACCGCGCACGCCATGGAAAGCCAGAATCACACCGATTACAACCGGAATCAGACTGACTATCGCCGCAGGCTGAACCACAAACCAAATCCCGACTGCCAGAATCACGACTCCCATAAACACAGACATTCCGTTTGTGACAATGTTTAAAAAATAGCTGGTCAGATACACCGCACCGATCACAATCAGTCCGATTGCCAGCACTGTGCCGATGGCACTGATCACGCCATCCTTCCAGATAATGAACACCAGTCCCAACGCGATCGTCAAAATGGATGAAAAAAGAAAATCCGCCTTCACTTTTTTCAGAAACTCTCTCATGATACAACTCTCCTTTTAAAGCTCTTCCTCTTTTACAATTTCTATGATCCGCGACAGCTCAGCTCCCTCCATCGGAGCCTCCCCATGATCCGTATGTCCGCCGTCGCCGGTGATCTCCCCGAGTCGCCTGACCCCCTTCTCCTTTGAGCGCTCAATCGTGAAATATCTGCCGACGCCGCTCATCTCATTCCATGCAAGGTACACCCGCCAGCAGGAGGTTTCTTTTATATCTTTGTTTGGCAGATCCACCCGCACCAGAAGCAGGTCGTCGGAAATATTCATCGCTATCACCGAGAAATCCTCCGGCAGATAGGGATACATCCGTTTTTGCTCGTAGGACTCCTCAAAAAGACGGTCGATGCACTCCTCCTTATCCGCGCACAGCTCGTCAATCAGCGACTTCTTATGTGCAAAAAAGCGGTTCGGCAGAAATGAAAACTCAAAACGTCCGCGCTCATACACCACATACGGCTCCGCAGTCCGCGATCCTTCTCCCCCATCCTTTTCCGTCTCCGCAAGCTGCTCCAACAGCGAAGACCGAAACACCAGATTGTCGGTAAACGGGTTGATTAACAGCCCTGCGATTTGATCAGCTGCCCGCGCCGTCATCCGGCAGATCTCGACAAACGCCATATTGATCACCGCAGGATTCTTGGATATGGAAGGAATCCGTTCCATGCAGGTATAGGCGGAAAAGAGTTTATCCCCCTCCGGAGTTGTCACAAGGCAGGGTGCCGGCTGCCCGTTCTTATTATAGGTAGCCGGAAGAAGCAGTCTGGCACTGCGCAGCGCCTCAACCAGACGGCCGAAGGCTTCCCCCGTCTTCTCCTGATTGTAGGCCGCCAGCAGTTCCTCCACCTCGGGGTTCTTTACTGCCGGAGTCAGATTCGGATCAATTGGCATCCGATTCGCCCCATTGACCGCACTGCGCTCCTTCTCCCTCTTATCCGTCATAACGCATCTCTCCATCCTTCCACAATAGTCTCACAATCTCACGATCTCTGTAGCTCCACGGCTGGCTTTCGCAGAAGGGCTCGTTTCCGCGCATAATTTCCTCCGGTGTCGCCCACACCATCCGAAAACCTTTGTCAATCTCGCTCTGCGTCATTTTGGTCTCCGTCATGCCTTCCTGCACTTCGCACGAAAAAACAAGCGAATGGCACTCGTAAACTACTCCCTGCTCAAACAGATCCCTCCGCCGCTCCAGAACCTCCCCGATTTCGCAAATACTATCCGGGATGATCACGAGTCCGGATTCCTCCTGCACCTCCCGGCACAGCGCTTCCCGCACGGTCTCACTCTCTTCCACGCCGCCGCCCAAAAGCTTATAGTCACCCGCATCCCCGCGCTGGGCCGCAATTCTGCCGTCCCTCACAATGATCGCCCTTGTGGAATACTTGATGTGCACCGGCATCTCCGGCGTATAGTTTCCCTTATCCAGTGTCAGCAGTCTTTTCATAATGTGCTCCTTTATGCAAAGAATTATAGCACACTTGAACTTGACATTTCAACGCCAATTGCCTTAGTATGTTATAAAACAAAGAATCCGGAGTAATGAATTATGGACATGCAAAAATTCAGCAGCATCATTGGAGCCATTGACGATTTTGTCTGGGGACCCGCTATGCTGATGCTCTTAGTCGGAACCGGAATATTCCTGACATGCCGCACCCGTTTCCTCACATGGCGAAACCTTGGCTACGCAATCAGGAGCACATTAAGTAAAGAAGCGCGCACAAAAAGCCACGGCACAGGCGATGTATCCCCCTTCTCCGCACTGACCACCGCGCTCGCCGCCACCATCGGCACAGGCAACATTGTCGGAGTTGCCACAGCCATGGTGTCCGGAGGCCCCGGTGCCCTGGTGTGGATGTGGGTCTCTGCCGCCTTCGGTCTGACCTCCAAATTCAGCGAGTGCATGCTTGCGGTCAAATACCGCGAGGTCAACGAAAAGGGTGAAATGAGCGGCGGACCAATGTATACAATGAAAAAGGCGCTCAAAAACAAAACCTTCGGGGTGGTTCTCGGCTGGCTCTTCGCCCTGTTCGCAGTCATTGCGTCCTTCGGCATCGGCAACATGACACAGGGCAACTCCATTTCCACCGCGCTGCATACTACCTTCTCTGTGCCTACGGCTGTCACCGGCGCAATCATTACTGTCCTTGTCCTCCTCATCGTTGTGGGCGGAATCAAGGCAATCTCAAAGGTATCCTCCGTGATAGTGCCTCTGATGGCGATTTTTTATATGATCTGCGGAGTGATTGTGATCCTCTGCAACATCAAAAACCTCCCTGCGGGAGTCTCCATGATTTTTAAGATGGCGTTTTCTCTGAAAGCGGTAGGCGGCGGGCTGTGCGGTTCCATTGTCGCCTCCATGATGAGCGCCATGCGCTACGGCGTGGCGCGCGGTGTGTTCAGCAATGAGGCCGGCATGGGCAGTGCCGCCATCACCGCGGCCGCCGCAACCACCGACAACCCGGTGCGGCAGGGCTACATAAACATGACCGGAACCTTCTGGGACACCATCGTGGTCTGCACAATCACCGGGCTGGCAATCGCTTCCTCCGGCGTGCTCGGCATGACCGACGGAGCCGGCAACCTCATCGAGGGTTCGGAGCTGACCATCGCCGCCTTTCAGACAGTGCTGGGCGCTCCGGGCGGTCGGCTTGTAACCATTGGCATTACCTTATTTGCATTCTCCACGATCCTTGGCTGGGAATACCACGGTGAGAAAGCGTGGGAATATCTTTTCGGCACCCACCGCTACAATATGATTTACCGGGTTGTATTCTCGCTGGTAGCCTTTGTCGGCTGTACACAGTCCTTAAAGCTGGTGTGGAGCTTCTCGGACATCGCCAACGCACTGATGGCAATTCCAAACCTGATCTGCATGCTGCTTTTGAGCAAGGAGATTGCGGCGGATGTGTTTGAATTTCAGAAAAAAATACCCTACTGACCCTTTTTGTCTGCGATCAGAGGCTTAATGCTCTTGTAGATCTCGCTGGCCTTTTTGCTGTCCTTAAATTCCTTCGCCAGCGCATTGTTGATGCCAAGCTTTGTCTTGTACTTCTGGATGTAATTGACCACCAGATCCACCACGCTCTTGTCCGGAACCGCCTGCTCCACCCGGATACGCAGCTCCTTGACCTCCGGGGACTCCTCCTTCTTCTTGCCGGATTTCTTTCCCGACTTGGAGTCCGCCTCCTTTTTCTTCTTTTTCTTTTTGCTTCCTTCGTCTGCGCTCTTCTCCGGCTCCGCCTCAGCTTCAACCGCAGGATCTGCAATCAAAAACTCCTCCGGCTGTATATCGGTCAACCGCGCGGAGGCTCCCTGTGACGGGGAGTCCGCTGTTTCCTGCCCGTTCGGAATAATCTTGCCGCTGGCCAGACTCCCAATCAATGTAACGCGATAACGGCGCTGCGTCCAGTAGGTTTCCAGACTCGAGTAGCCGTGATCCTTCGTGACAAGATAATACCGCACCGCCTGTTCCTCTTTCTCATTCTGGCAGATCAGGTACCCAAGATAGGTAGCAAGCTGAAAATCCAGCGCATTCTTGATTCCCACCGTCACCTTCTGGAAGGTGATATCCGCCTTGGATTTATTAATCTGCTCATGCAGATCAAACGTCATGCTGTCCGCATTTTCGCTATAAAAAATCACCACGCGGTCGCTCTCATCCAGGCGGTTGATCCCATTCAGCCCGGAAGATTTCACATTTTCAAAATCCACTAAAAACACATTCATAATCTCTGTTTTCCTCCATCTGCTACGGCGGATTTCAACTGCCGTGAGTATATTCTATCCGAAGTGGGACAGATGCGCAACCGCAATTTCAATTATCTGTATAAAATCCGTGTGTTTCAAGGAAATTCTTTATTGTATCATAGTAAGTCTGGGGCGCCTTATCCTGCGACTGTGCATGGCCCGCCCCCTCCACAATCAGAAGCTCCTTCTCGCAGGCTGCGGCCTCGTACAGCTCATAGGTCATTTCCACCGGGATCAGAGCATCCTCCTCCCCGTGGATGAAGAGCGTCGGCGTATCGCTCTCTGCAACCGCGCGGATGGCCGAAGCGTTCCGCAGATTGTAGCCGCCCCGCAGGCGCAGCATCAGACATGCCGAGTCCACAAAGGGAAACGGCGGCAGCCCGAACCAGCTTGTGATTTTATCTGCAAACATTGAGTAGGCATCCGTGTAGGCACAGTCTGAGACAACGGCTTTCACATGGTCGGACAGGTTCTCATCCCCCGTCATAATGAGGGCGGTGGCTGCTCCCATGGACTGACCGTGGAGAACGATCTGTGCATTTTCATCCCTCTCTAATATGTACTGAATCCAGAGATTACAATCGTAGTGATCCGTCCAGCCCATCCCGATAAAGTCGCCCTCGCTCTCTCCCTGACAGCGCAGATCCGGGACAACCACATGAAATCCCTGGTCAAAATACCAGGCCGCAAACGGGTACATCTCCTCCTTCCAGCCGGTATAGCCATGCAGAAGAAGTACCCATTGATGACTGTCCTCCTTTGCATAGAATTCCTGCGCGACCAGACGGTAGCCGTCCTCCGATTCCAGCTCAAGCTTTTGCCCCTTCGCCTGCGCGAGCCAGCTTTTCGTCTCGTTGATTGCAGTCTGGCGGTTCTCCCCGATATCCTCCGTCTGCACAAGCTGTGAGTAACTCATCACTGTGATGTCCTCAAACGCGTCCAGCTTATTCATGAACGACGGAACCAGACACGCGCTGACCAGAAAATAGATGAAGACCGTATAAAGAACAAACAGCACGACGGCTGCGGCTAACGCAATCCTAATGATTTTTTTCTTTCGCATAAAAAAACTCCCTGCACCACATACTCTTGTCTTATTATAACATTTCAACGGACAGATTTCTATGGTGGATTGCTCCCAAAACAGCATTGTATTTATGTGAAAAAGATGCTAAAATACAAACGTGACATTCTTAAAATAAAGGAGGAGCTTATGGATTATACAGAAGAATACAGACAAAAGCTGGTCTCCGCGGACGAGGCCGTAAAGGCTGTCAAATCCGGCGACTGGGTGGATTACGGATGGTGTACCGGCACTCCGGACGCGCTGGATAAAGCGTTGGCCAGACGCACGGACGAACTGAACAATATCAATCTGCGGGGCGGCATTCTCTTAAAGCCGCTGGCCGTATTTGAGCGCGAGGATGCAGGCAGCCACTTCACTTGGAACTCCTGGCATCTCGGAGGCTTCGAGCGCAAGCTCATCGCGAGAGGCTGCTGCTATTATGCACCGATCCGTTACTCTGAGCTGCCGCGCTACTACCGCGACCTTCCATTCAAAACCGATGTCGCTATGCTGCAGGTTGCACCGATGGATCAGCACGGCTTTTTCAATTTTGGTCCCAACGCCTCCCATCTCGGAGCAGTATGTGAGACCTCAAAAATAATTATTCTGGAGGTCAATGAAAATATGCCCCGGTGTCTGGGCGGCACCGAGTGCGGCATACATATCTCAAAGGTAACACATATCGTAGAGGGCGAAAATCCTCCCATCAGCGAGCTTGGCGCAGGCGGCCCTGCCACGGATGTGGACAAAAAGGTCGCACAGCTCATCGTTGACCAAATCCCCAACGGTGCCTGCTTACAGCTCGGCATCGGAGGAATGCCGAACGCCGTGGGTTCCCTGATTGCAGAGTCCGACTTAAAAGACCTCGGCGTACACACGGAAATGTACGTGGACGCGTTCGTAGACATCGCAAAGGCCGGCAAGATTACCGGCGCACACAAGTCACTCGACCGCTACCGCCAAGTTTATGCTTTCGGTGCGGGAACCAAAAAAATGTACGACTATCTGGACGATAACCCGGAGCTCATGAGCGCCCCTGTGGACTACACCAACGATATCCGCTCCATCAGCGCGCTGGACAACTTTATCTCCATCAACAACTGCGTGGATATTGACCTGTTCGGACAGATCAGCTCCGAATCCTCGGGCACCAAGCAGATCAGCGGTGCCGGCGGTCAGCTCGACTTCGTCCTGGGCGCATACTTAAGCAAGGGCGGCAAGAGCTTTGTCTGCTGCTCCTCCACCTTCACCGACAAGCAGGGCAATATGCATTCCCGCATCCGACCGACGCTGACAGAGGGCTCCATCGTCACAGACACGCGCCCCAACACGCACTACGTCGTCACAGAGTACGGCATGGTATGCTTAAAGGGCCTGTCCGCATGGCAGAGAGCGGAGGCACTCATCTCAGTTGCACACCCGGATTTCCGCGACGAACTGATTGCGGAAGCCGAAAAAATGAATATCTGGAGACGTTCCAATCATTAGTTTTCGTCAAAAAATGGGAGGCTGGCCTCCCATTTTTTTAAATATTTTTCAGCACATTCACTGCCTCTGTCAAATCACTGTTTTGAATCTTGCAGAACTCTCCCGCATCCGCCAGCTTTGCGAACTCCGGGTTAAGCGGCAGCTTCCCCAGCACTCTCGTCCCCAGCTCCTTTGCGGTTGCATCGATGCTGCTCTCGCCGAAAAGCTTAATCTCCTTCCCGCAGTCCGGGCACTTTAAGTAACTGAAATTCTCCACAATTCCCAGCACCGGAATATGCATTTTATCCGCCATGTTGTATGCCTTTTTTACGATCAGCCGCACCAGCTCCTGCGGGGAGGTGACAATGACAATCCCATCCACCGGAAGAGACTGAAATACTGTGAGCGGCACATCGCCGGTTCCCGGCGGCATATCGACAAAGAGATAGTCGAGCTCCCCCCACACGGTCTCACTCCAAAACTGCTTTACCGCGCCGGCAATCACAGGGCCGCGCCAGATTACAGGCGCCTCCTCGTCATCCATCAGCAGATTGATGGAAACAATTTTTATGCCCTCCGGCGTCTCAAAGGGATACATTCCCCTCTCATCGCCCACAAGATGCCCGTGCGCCCCAAACATTTTCGGAATCGAGGGACCTGTAATATCGGCATCCATGATGCCGACACGCTTTCCCTCCCGTGCCATCTGCACCGCCAGCAGCGAGGTTACAAACGACTTTCCGACTCCGCCCTTGCCGCTGACAACTCCGATCACGTGCCTGATATTTGAAAACTGATTCGCAGGCTCCTTCGTGATCTGTGAACCGCGATTGCTGCTGCATCCCTCGCAGCTCTCCTTCGTGCAGGAAGATGCCCCTGCACAATTTGTATTTTCCGGCATAATGCCCCTCCTGTCACAACATCATTTACTGTACAGGCTTCCAAACCTGGAAAACGGATAGTAAATGAAATACGCTTTTCCGATAATGGCCTTCTCCGACACATAGGTGTTCTTCCAATACCTCGCGTCCTCAGAATCGTTGCGGTTATCGCCAAGCATCAGATAACAGCCCTCCGGCACCTCAAACACATATGGTCCGGTAGCCCGCTTCCACTCTTCCTTCAGATAATTCTCTACGAGCGGCGTTTCAGAATCATCGATATAAACCTGCGCATCCTCGATCGTAACCTTCTCTCCCGGAAGGCCGATCACGCGCTTAATGTATTTTTCACTCTCATCATCCGGTGCCTTGAATATGACAATGTCACCGCGCTTTGGCTCGGAAAACACATAGGAAAGGCGCAGGCCAAACAGATTGTCCTTCGGTTCAATCGTATGCTCCATGGATCCTGTGGGAACTGTCGCATTGATGATCACATAATTTTTGAGCACATATGCCACCGCGATCGCAATCACAAACGTCAGCACCCAGCTTAAGGCCTCCCTGACCGGTGAGTTTTTTTCATCCGTTTCCTCCTCATCCGCCTTGGGATAGTCTACCACAAGAGATCTCTGGGAATTTTCCCAATCCTCCGGAATATCCACTCTGTTTTTACTCATGTTCCACCTATATTCTCTCTCATTTTATTTTTTCTATGCCGAAATTTACTGCTGCGGAGTATGCCACCAAGGAATAAAGTCTTCCTTGCGGAAAGTCAGGTGCTCCAGTTTGTAATTCATCAGCTCTCTTGGAGTAAGCTTGCTGTACACAAATTCGTTCAGCGAGGTCACAAAATCCGGCTCCAGACAACCGATAGACTGAACCGAGGGCACAAGCTCACTGTTCCAGTCATCGACAAATGATCCTCCAAAATCCACCAGCTTATTCCATGTGTTCTGGGAATTGATGATCCTCTGCTTGATGTTCTCCAGAATAATCTCAAGCATATTGTGCACCTTCGACTCATACCAGACCGGTTCCAGCATCTTATACAGACGATGCTCCTGGTTGAGCAGAAGATTTAACATTGTCTGCTCATGGTTTGTCACTATGCAGAACAGATTTTCATAACCTACTTGCTGCGGGTGCAGGCTGTACAGATAACGGTAGTGGGTCACATCCATTTCCAAGTGGAAATCTGCCACCATCTCTTCATAAATAATCCCCGGAAAATCACTGACCACATAGCGATGCGACTTTGTGTAGGGAGCTAAAAACTGGCAAAAAATCTCCTTGTTCGTTTCAAACACAACCAGTTTATTCTCTTTTAAAAACCTGCGAGAATCCGTGATGTAGTTTTGACTGTAATAATCAAAGAGCTTGCGCGCAATAAACGCAATTCGTACCGTTTTGCCGCGAAATCCGTGAATAATCGTTTCGATCGGTAAGGAAATCTCCCGGTTTTTTAGTATCACATCCACCATTACGGCCTTTCCCAGCAATTCGATCTCCGCTTTGTACTCCGGGATCACCGGCTGATTTCCACGGCTTAAATACTGGTTTACCGCAATCGGATTTTCCGAGAAATATGACACGATCCTCTGACCGATCAACCCTCTCAGATCCTTTAAATACTCGTCATTGGCCACTCCGTCCCCCGCAGCACGAAGGTTTAAAAAGCGTTTTTTAATGTGGAGACGATAAGTCATATCCCGAATCCACTCCGGCTTTAGGTCGATTTGATCCCCCACCCAAAAACCTTGCTGATAGAGGCTGGAAACACTAAACATCTCCTGATATTTGGTGGGATAGAGCCAAATAAAGCCCTCCAGCAAATCATCCGTCAGCGGTATCGACACAATCCCCAGCACATCCGTAAACGGATTGTCCAGCATTGTGTTGCGTTCCTGCACAACGATCTTCCGGCCGTCAACCTCCACCTCGATTGGAAACGGCTGATAAAGCATATATTTTTTCACAAGCCTCACAAGTCCCTGAAGGCTGATGCGCATTGCATATTTCGGCTTGAGCACCAGCGTCACCTTGGTTCCGGACTCCGCCCGGTTGGAGAAAATATAATCCATCTCCTCCGCTCCCTCAAACCACTTCGCTGTGAGTGCTTCCAGAGACTGCTGCTGCTCCACATTCCACGCTGTATTGACACACTTGTCTTTCTTTGACTCAATGAGCAGGGCGCGCGATACCATGAAACACGACAGCAGACCGATCCCAAAATGGCCGATCGGTTCATACTGCAGGTGTTGAAGTTCGAACTCCGGGCTGGTGTAATAGCTCTTGCCGATTTTTGACACATACAGTTCAATATCCTGCGCGTTAATCCCAATCCCGTTATCTTCCATGGTCAACCGCTGGGTCACGGAATTGTAAGAAATACAGATCTTTGGATCAAAAAATCTGCGAATGGAATTAATCGCCTCCGCCTCATTGATTTCCAGGAACTGTGTTCCCCAGCTCCATTCATAGGCACGTTTTGTCATGCAGGCATCCATCGCATTCTGCAAAAGCTCCCTGAGATATGCCTCCTCGTCCCCGTAGAAATCCGCGCTGGCCATCATCCCCATCAGATTGGCGCTGTCTATCTCTATTTTAACTTTATTCATTCCCTAACTCATGCAACACTTTCTCGTTTAACAACTTGGCCTGTACCAGATACCGTTTTGTCGCTTCCCCTCTGATGCAGGTGGACAGGGTGAGAATATGGCTGTTTGTCGTGAGCTCCGTCTCGCGGTGTCTGGCGATCTCCTCCTCACTCAGAACTTCATCCAAATATTCCTGCCTTCCCGTCTCTGTTTCAAAATCGTAGGCGTACAAAATATGCTTGTCATCCCTCTTGTAGGCCGCGAAGACCTCATAGACGAGAACCTGATCTTCTCTATACACAAAAATATACGGATAACTGTCAAAAAATGACTGAGTTTCAAAATAGTGAAGCGACGCAAACATTGTGCCGTTCAACATGTTGTGTCCGTATAATATCGTGTTGAAATCCGTAAAGTTTTTGCTGTTGATCTTTTCCGAGTAAATACAGCCCGGATATCCCTTGCTCCCGTTAAGATTGTAGTTCAGGTAATGGGTGTCATCGGTCGGATGCTGGAGAACCGGATAGTCAACCGCAGTCCCCGGAATATAAATCCATGCATAGATATCCTGATTTTCTTTTCTTAAGACATCCCAATCCAGTGTTTTCTCAGGAATGTCGACCTCCAGCGGCACCTCCGCCATCTCCGTCTCAGTCTCTTCCGGCTGTGTCTCTGTCGGCTGCGTCTGGGTTTCCTCCGTCTCGGTATCCCAAGGGCTCGTGCCCGGAGAGGTCTGCGGACTGTTCACCATACCCGCAAGCTCATTGTACTTAAGCCCCGCCTGATCGGCAACATACCGGTTGCGAATTAATACCGCAAGCGCAATGACAAATGCAATCGCCAAGACAATCGTCAGTATTTTATATATATTAAATTCTTTTGTTTTCCCAGTCTTATCTGAATGTTTGTGTGAATGTGCGTGTTGTTTTCTCTCTCTCATCTCAAATTACCTTTAGTTGTATTTTGGAAATACAGAGGGCCGCAGATTCCCTTCCACCGACCCTCTGCAATCGGGGTGTTCCCCGCTCGGAACTCCCCTATAGATTTACATGTCTGTACTGTATCCAGTGTAATACCCACTCTTTGGGTATTTTCAGATGTCCTGCGGCACCAATCCGTCCGCCGGAGAACATCTGTCATTTACTCTTTCGAGCTTTTTTTCCGCAAACCCCGACTCCGGCCGCAGACATAAGTGCAAACGGAAATACCGGCAATGCAGCGCCGGTCTTCGGCGACTTCACGTTCTTTGTCGTGGTGCCGGTACTGCTGCTCTTCGATTTACTCGAAGCAAAATAACCGGCCCAGAAGCCTTTGCTGTATCCATTCTCATATTGATCCTGCGACGGATAGTTGACCGTCACGTTCTGATTGACATTCACCGGATTATTCTGGTTGTTGACCTGCGAATTACTCTGGTTATTGTCATTCGTCTGGTTGCTGTTTTGATTATTGTTGTTGCTCTGAGACTGGTTGTTTGTCTGATTCTGCGGATTGTTCTGGCTCTGGCTGTTCGCCTGATTCTGGGCGCTGTTCTGATCGTTCGTCTGCGGATTGTTCTGAGCGCTGTTCTGATCGTTCGTCTGCGGATTGTTCTGAGCGCTGTTCTGATCGTTTGTCTGCGAACCGTTCTGATCCTGTGATCCCGTCTGCGAACTGTTCTGATCCTGCG
>JAFLRQ010000019.1:18075-24468 GCA_022511395.1 Agathobacter sp.
TTTTGCAGCAGATCAGATGCCGTCGGAGAACCCGCCGCATATACGCTCGTCGCTCCAAGGACAAGCATCAGCATCGCGGCAAGTACTCCTGCAAGTCTTCTCTTCATTGGTACACACCTCCTTTCTTCCTTATACTGAACATGTAAAATCTATCTCTAGTGCGCGCGCACTGGATACCATAAAATAGCTGCTGCTTATATTTTAGTATAAAACACTTCATAAATCAAATCCTGAAATGCCTCCTCATCTACATAGTACTCCTCAAACCGTTCACCCATGACCGTATCGCCCGGAACCGTGTACATGTGCGCCTCCGAAAATTCGTAATCCATGAGCTCTGTGATCAGATCCGCGAAATCCACGCTGGTCACCATATAGTCCGCAATCGAGCGATAGACTCCGACTGCCATAGAGGGACTTCTCTCTGTCAGCGACCTCAGCTTCTTCATATAATTGGAGATATACTGTTCCTGACGTCTCAATCGGTCCGATGCACTGTTGAATTCCTTCACATCCCTGTTCCGCAGATAGCAGTATGCCTCCACTCCGGTCAGCGTGCGCGTCTCGCCCGCGCGAAGGTTCACCTCCTTGTCGGATACCTTGATATCCTGAAGAACCGTCACCTCCACGCCTCCGACCGCATCATTCATCATCGGCATTCCTCCCATGTTCATAGACAGATAGCCGCTGATGGGAATATTTCCAAAAAGCTCCGACACCACAGCCATCGATCTGGTGCAGCTCAGCCTCCGGCCGTCTCCGAACGCGTGCTGCAGGCAAATCTGTCCTTCCATGCGTCCAAGCGAATTCCCGTCCCTGTCGTACACATCAATATCCGTCATGGTGTTGCGGTTAATGGAAATCACCGAGAGCTGCTGGGCTTCGGAATCCGCCACAAGCAGAAACATCGCATCCGACTGTCCGCCGCTGATACCGTCCGGCGCTTCCTCCACCCAGTTGTCATTGTCGATACCCATGATCAGATAGGAGCGGATACTGGAATTGTAACGATAGCTGCTGCCCTTGTATTCCACCACACCTTCCTGCCACTTTTCCAGATTATTTTGCCCGCTGTCTCCCTGCTGTCCATTCACACCAGCGTAAGCATTTCCCGGCATATTGTCTGGCATCCCGTAATCATATCGGGTTCCCTGCGCCGTCGTCTGCACTCCCACAACAATAACGAAAGCGAGAACAACCGTCAGCATGCCAGCCAGAAAATACAGCGCATTATTTAATTTTGGAGATGTCCTGTGCCGTCGCCTCATGTATCCTCATCCTCACTGCCATAACCGCCGTATCCGCCATAGTACCCGCCGTAGTATCCGCCCTCGTAGCTGTTCTTCTTCATCTTTACCTTGTTGAGCACTGCGCCCAACACCCGAACTCCCGACGCCTCAAGCTGGCGTTTCACATTCAAAATCAGCCGTCCGCTCGCCATTCCCTGGGCAATCACAAGGATCGCTCCGTCACAGTGCTTTGCGATCGCCGCAGCATCGATGGCAGCGCCGATCGGCGCGCAATCCAACAGTACATAGTTGAAATGCTCTTTCGCGAACTTAAGCAAATCTCCAAAGTATTGTTTTTCCAGAATCTCCGTGGGATTCGGCACAGACGGTCCCGCAAAAATCATGAACATCCCCGGAGCATCCGTACCGTAAAGCACATCCTCCAGCCGCTTCTGTCCCGAGAGAAAATGCGAAAGTCCGTAGATCTCCCCGCCATCCGTAGTCGCCGCCCGCAAACGCCCCACAAACACGGACTTCCGCATATCCGTGTCGATCAAAAGTACCCGCTTACCGGATTCCGAGAGTGACTTTGCCAGATCGAACGTGACCGTGCTCTTGCCCTCGTTCGGCACGGCGGAGGTCACAACAATCGTCCGGATATCATCCCCGCAAAACTGGATATTCGTCTTTAACGCGCGAAGCGATTCCCTCATTGCATATTTCTGAGTCTTAATTTTACCAAATCTGACAGACTTCATGTCATTCTCCTATCACTTTCCCTTTTTTGCGGGAACGCTCTCCCCGTCATCCTCCGCGTCCTCCAGCGGCAGCGAGCCAAGCACATTCAGTCCCAGCTTCTTCTCCACATCCTCCGCGGTTACAATCGTATCATTGAACAGGTAGGAAAGCACGATGATAGCCACTGCAAGCAGCATGCCCAAAAAACCGCCTATCATGGTATTTTTCATCGTGTTCGGACTCACCGGCTCCCCGTCTGCATAACCATATTGGATGATGGTAGGCGCATCCTGATCCATCTTCATCGCAATAAAGTCCGACCCGACCTCAGCAATCTGATCCGCCACGGTCTTTGCAATCAGTGGATTTTCATCCCGCACCGTAATCATCAGGATGCGGGAGTTGGACGGATTCTCCAGTGACACCTTTCTCCTCAGGGATCCGTAGGTCTCATGCAGTCCCAGATTCGCAATCACCTGCTCGAGCACCGGGCGTCCCTTCACCACAACCATATAATCATTCGTCAGGCTCGTTCCGGTCTGGATATCCGCAAGACTGGTAATGGCTGTGCTCTTGGAGAGCACATACAGCTCTGAAGTTGACTCATACAGCGGCGTCATCAGAAAACGGCTGACAGCAAACGCAATCACTGCGCCAAGCGCCAGCGTCAACAGAATCACCTGCCAAAAAGACACCAGCTCCATGAACAAATCTTTTATATCAAGCTCTATTTCGTTGTCTCTCTCTGTCCCTTTTTCCATGGATTTCTCCTACATCACAGCCCCGCAGTCATCGGTACTCATTTCTCCAGATCATAGTCGGATTTCTGAGCAACAGCCTGTCCGCAGTCTCCGCGTCAAATTTCTTTATCAAATAGCCCCTGCACTCTGCCAGATGGCACACACGCCGATTGGCTCCGTGGCTGTCCGAGGCAATCACATCTGCGCAATCCCCCGCAATCAGCCTCTTGCAGAAACGCTTGGGGGCTCGTCCCTCCAGCCCAAGGACCGCGTCCGCATTCAGCTGAATCCACGCGCCGAGTCTGCGGAGTTCCTTCACCCGCGAGGGCTCCTGCACAAGGCAGGCGTACCGTTCCGCATGGGCAATCACCGGCACATACCCACATCGGAGCAGCTCCTCCGTCATCTGATACAAATAAGTAAACTCACTGTTATGTGAATACTCGCTGAGCACATATCCGGACTCAGCCAGTGTCCTGCAGCGTCCGCTCTGCAGCGCCTCCCCGATTTGACTGTTCACGTGGTACTCTGTCCCGAGCGCCAGTTCAATCCCGAGCTGCCCGGCCAGCGGCAGCAGCTCGGAAAAGTGTGCCGCAATCTTCTCGTTTGGGTGCGCAAACATTCCGTGCCGATAGTGGGGCGTGAGGATTATGGCGGTAACTCCCTGCTTTTTCGCATGCTGGAGCATCTTCACGGACTCTTCAATTGTCGCCGCCCCGTCATCCACTCCGTAAAGCAGATGGCAATGAATGTCAACCATTCAACCCCCTTATTTTGTGTTGCCCACCCCTATAATCCATATTATTATACTATATCGGCGATTGATGTGCAATGTCTGATGCGCAATTTCTTTACATATTCCATAAATTACAAAAAACGGCCGGAGATGACCCATCCCCGGCTGTTCCGTTCGTCCCTGCTATACATAATAGATAATAATCGCTCCAAAATTGGCTTCCGCACGGATACACAGCGCATGCTCGCTGCTTCCTTCCCACCTGCCCTTCTCTACGACACTGCCAAACGCCCTTTCCGCCTGCATTTCGATCTTCCATTCCTTGGGAATATACAGGTTGATCGTCCCGAAATTGTTCTCTACCCTGAGATAGGCCGTCGGATTCTGAATGATGGCGTTGTCAAAGTAGACCGTCATCGTTCCGAAATTGTTCTCCAGCTCCGCACTGCAAAAATTGTCCGAATTGATGTATCTGCTGACGGTGCTGAAGTTGTTTTCATATTTCTGGCGTCCATCGGAGCAATATTCTTCCCCCTCCATTCCCGCACCATGCTCACTCGAAAAAAAGGAGACATCGCTTTTCCATGCTTTTTTTTTCCTTTTCACCCCTTTAAACAGAATCGACAATCCGATCGACCCCAGAAACGCAGCGCCCAGCAGCGGCCACGGAGTCAGCTCCTCAATCCCCAGAAGCTCGTCGTACAGACAGCCGATCAGGGCAAGACCAAAAAGAATAAAGAAAAAATTGAGCTTGCAGATTCCCCGAATGACAATACTCAGCAAGAAAACTGTCAGTATCACAGTAAACACACTGATTTCCGGCAATTCATAAATCCGGCTGACAATCAGATACACTGCTCCGAGCACAAGGAAAATTCCCCAGAAACATTTCCACACATTTTTCATCGACCCAACCTCTTTTCTTTCAATTTTTCCACCAGCACCTTATAGTAATTCCGCGACACAAATACCTGCTTAGGACAGTTCTCAAAGCTTGCCACGCTCGACGCCGCCAAATTGCGGGTGAGGGAGTAAATGCACCGCGTGTTCAGGATTGCGGACTTTGACACGCGCAGAAACGCCCCCGGGAGAAGCTCTTCCAGCTCATACAGCTTATAGCGGGTCTGGTAAATGTCCTCCCTTGTGTGAGCCATGACCAGATTCCCCTCCGTCTCAAAGAAAAGGATTTCCTCTAGAGGGATAAAATACTCCGTTGTTCCCTGATACAGCTCAAGGCCCTGACTGACGGCAGTCACTTCGCTGATGGCCTTCTGCACCGCCCGAACCTCATCCGAGAGTCTGGCACAGCGGATTACCGCCTCGTCCTCGGCCAGCGTCTCATCAATCTCAATCTTTATCTTCATATCCGCGCTCCTTATGAATCCCAAGTATAGAGAATCCTGCTCCGCTTGTAAACCCTTTGAAGGCAAGAGGTAGAATTTGCTGCCCAAGAGGTCGTTTAGAGAGTGCGAATTTGATATTGAACTAAGGTCCGGCGGATGTTATAATTTCTATAGATACCATGGTCGCAAGACCAAACATTCATTTTAAAGGGGGAAACACTCTATGAAAGCGCAAATGAAAAAGGCAAAAATTACAGTTGTTTTCATATGCTCTGTGATGCTTGCCGTCTTCCTGCCTGCGGCTTCAGTCCAGGCGGCTGATGTCCAAAGTTATCCCATAACCGGGACCTACCGGCAGACCGAGGCGCGGACAATGCTGACAATGATCAACAGCTTCCGAACCGGTCCGGAGGCATGGCAGTGGAATGTAACCAATACACAAAAGGAGCAGATCTCCGGGCTGCAGGGACTCCAATACGATTACAATCTGGAAAAAATTGCCATGCAGCGCGCAATGGAGCTGGTTGTCGCCTACTCGCACACCCGGCCAAACGGCGAAAGCTGCTTTACCGCATACACAAGCGGCTACGGTTATAAAGCCGAGAATATCGCCATCGGCACAGGCAATATGACGGCGGCATATGTATTTGAGCTCTGGAAAGAATCCGACAAATTCTACGACGGTCAGGGGCACCGGAGAAATATGCTTGGCCGCCAGTATAGGGCAGTAGGAATTTCCCATGTCTATTACAACGGCTGCCATTACTGGGTGCAGGAATTTGGAGACGCTGTTGTGTCATCAGCCCCCACAACTCCCAATGACCAGACCACGACGGTAGAGGTGCCGGTTTCTTCCGCCTTAAATCCTACTCTGACCTACAGGGCAAATCCATCCAGCTACAAGATGATCCCCGGAGAAATCTGTGATCTCCCAACCGTGACTGCGGAGCTCCGCACAAACGAAACCTGGTATGGCGCCCCCTCTGCATCGGTACAATCGGTAGGAGCTTGTGACTGGACGGTTCAAGACAAAAAATACGGATTTGTCACAGGAACTTATCAATTTGCAGCCATGAAGGTCGGGCAGACAAACCTTGTCACCACAATCGGCGGCCAAACGATAACGGTTCCGGTCACGATCAGCAACAGCAATAATAACGGCGGAAACAACGGCAACAACAGCGGCGGAAACAGTGGCGGCAGTGGCGGCGACACCGGCAGTAACCGCGTGGATCTCAGCACCGCAACGATCCGTTTGGCGCAGGACAGCTATGTCTACGACGGCTACGCCAAGACTCCGGCTGTAATCGTCACTCTGAACGGCTACACCCTAAAACAGGACACGGATTATACCGTCAAGTACTCCAATAATGTTTCTGTGGGAACGGCAGTGGTTACTGTAACCGGCATCGGCAATTACACCGGCTCCGCTTCCACCACCTTTACCATAATCGCGCAACAGACCTTTGATTTGTCCCGCGCACAAATCACCCTGTCGCAAAACAGCTATGTCTATGACGGCTACGCCAAGACTCCGGCTGTGACGGTCACTCTGAACGGCTACACCTTAAGACCAAACATTGATTATACCGTCAGCTACTCCAATA
>JAFLRQ010000002.1:0-4065 GCA_022511395.1 Agathobacter sp.
ACTTGGATTGCATTTCTTCTGCGCCGCTGTCGGAACGACAGGAGGGCTGATCCTTTCAGAACTCACTGCTTAGTCACCTTCCGGGCGACCGTTTTAAACGGATGCTTCAGCTTTTCCTTTAACTGCTTATGCTGCTCGTCCAGCTTGTCCGTCTTTGCCTCCAGCTTCTGAATCTGTTTTTTCAGTTCCGTAATCTGCCCCCGAAGCTCCCGGATCTCTTTCGCCTTTTTCCGGTTGCCGTTTTCGAGCGCTGTCACCCTGTTCAGAAGCTTTCGGTCGGAAATCGCCATAAAACGAATCACATCCTCATACAGATAGGGATTGTCCGGCTCCCACTTGGGCAGGTCCGAATATTTGTCCGAGAACAGAGGTCTGCCGTCCTTGATATACTCCTCGACGACCTTGCGGTTGCTCTCCTCAAATCTCTGCACATATGCCCGGGCTTCTTCTTCCGAAAACATCGTACTTGGATACTGTTCTCCCGCCACCTTCGTGTCCATCAGAGCCACCGAGCGGAAAAAGTGGTTGTCCGCCCATCCCAGCTCCGGAATCGTATTGATGACGCGCTTGACCTCGATCGCGTTGCCCTTCAGTCTGGCGTTTAAGTTTTCTTTCTCCTCCGGAAGGACAAACTCCTCCGACCAGCCCAGACCAATCACATTCATGAAATCGTGCTGAATGCTTCCCTCCTCAAACTCACTTCTTGCAAATCTTCGCACGATAATATTTTCTTTTCCAAGCTCCCCGGCAATGATGGACAGACAGCTGTAGTAATCCGGCATGCTGTCCTCTGCCGCTTCAGCCAGAAATTCCTCCCATTTCATCGTGTTGTACTTGATGATGTCAATCTTTACCCGCTGGTTCCACCAGGACTCAACAAACTCATCCTGCCGCCGCAGATACACGACAATTTTGACGGTGTAGCCGCCCTTTTCGGACTCCTCGCGAAGCCTTTTCCAGACATCACTTTTTCTCCGGAATCCGGTCATCCAGACCGCCTCGTCGGAGAGAAACACATTGTCAAATCTTTCAAACGCCTCCCGGACCATGTCAAAGCCCGCCTGCATGCGCCTCTCTTCTTCCTCCAGATCCCGTTTGCCCTTCTCATTATACACGACGCCGTTTAAAAACAGCGCATTCCGATCCAGCCGCTTTCCAAAATATTTAAACGGCAGAATGGGGTAACAGTACCCGAATTTTTCAAATATTTCGCGGTTTGAATAACAGAAATTCTGCAGGGATGTCGTGCCGGTCTTCGGTGTCCCAATATGCAGATACAGTGTTTTCATGCCTCTTCTCCTTTTTTCACATACAGATTCCCCAACTTATTGTTCAGAAACTGATTATTTTTTCGTTTCACGTTTATCTCTGTATTTGCGATAGAAATTCCATAACCTTTTGCTTTTGTTATGACATTGCCCTTGATCTCAGTTACAATTCCGGTGCCCGTCACGGCAATTCCATGACCGTTTTCCGTCTTACAGTTTAAGATCCGGTTTTTCTGTATGCAGTCAGCCGTCCCCGAGGATGCAATGTAGATCCCTGCTCCGGTTCCTCCTGAAATCGTGTTCTTTGTTATATTTTTCACATAGGCGGAATTTGAGATACTGATCCCTTCCTGCCGATAACCCTGTATCGTATTTTCGTAAATTTTTTTCACTGTCGCATCCAGCGTGACCGACACGCCGTAACGGCAGCCGCCAAATATGATGTTGTGGCCTACCTCCTCAATCCGCGCCTCCTTCTGCGCCAGTATTCCATCCCCCTGCAAAGCCATGATCCGGTTGTAAGACACTTTCTGTACCCAACTGCTGCTGCCTGTCACAACAACGCCGTTTCCGACTGCATCATTTAAGATGACATTGGGATACTCCTCAGCTCCAATCACATCTACATAGCTGCCGCTGGCGACCTGGATTCCGCCCGCCTTTGACAGAATTGCATTGCCCACAATCTGACCTGCCGAGGCTCCGGACCCAAAAGCAATTCCCATTCCATTGTAGGCGACAATTGTGTTCCCCGCCGCCTCGTCTCTTGTTCCGATATGATCCACCCGGCTGCCCGCACCCGTCACGCGGATTCCGTCAGCATGATTGGAAATCACCTCGTTGGCTGTAATCTCCGTCAGCATACAGCCGGAAGACACCAGAATTCCATACGTTCCGCTCCCCGTGACCGATATCCTGTTCTCCGTGATCACACCGCCGGACAGAGGCTGCTGTTTGCTGTCAACCCCCTGATCCACAAGGTAGCTGTTTGCCACCGTGCATTTGATCCCGGTCCCTGACAGCGGCCGTCCCTCCGCTCCGATCACATTGTCGCTCACGACGACATCGGATCCGCCGCTCACAAGAATTCCAAAGGTATAATTACCCGTGATCATGTTGTTCTCAATCACACAGCCATCAAACCCATAACACCAGATTGCAGGAGCCGACGCGGCCTCCCGATTCAGAAACATATTATTGGAAATCCGAATATTCTGGCTGTGCTCCCCGTCATAGAGGGCGTGATGGTTGCCTACTCCCGACGGATAATTCAGAAACGTACAGTCATCCACGGTGATATTTCTGCACACTGTCCCGTCCGGCATGTACACACCGTTCCAGCTCTCTCCCGTACCGTTGTAGCTGACATCCAGCTGGATCGCCTCGCTCTTCGACCATTCTCCTATTAAGCCGTCGAAGGTACAGCCGCTGATCAGCACATCCATACAGCCGCAAAGCTCGATCAGATGTCCGCCGCGGGCGTTTTTCAAAGTGAGCTTTTCAAAGGCAACGCTTCTCGAATGTCCGATATTGACCAGATTTGCGTTGGCTTCCTCTCCCCCTTTTCCATCCAGCGTTCCGTTCTTTACCGCAATATCGTGGCACAGGTCATAGCCGCCGTTCGTCCGCTCCCCATCCATGCCGCAGACCTGAATAAAATTACTCATCAGTCCGGCGCGGATCAGCGTAGAACCGTTTAAGTCCAGCGTCACATTTGACCGCAGACGAATGGAATCAATTCTGTCATCCGCTCCCACGTAATAGGTTCCCGGCACGGCGATCTGTAAGACCAGCCTCGCATCCTCCGAGGCGAGGGCACACATCTCATTGATGTAATCCAGATTGTAGGTACTGTTCTCTTCCCCTTCAAGCAGGGTCAGCGGCACGTAACGATCCGAAACGGTGTCCGCCGACACCCTTCCGGCTCCACAAAGAACCAGCAAAACAACAATGCCTATCCCTATCAATGTTTTGAACAAATACAATCGATCCCGCATCCTGCGTCTCCTCCTCATCTGTAATGACATGTCCCGGCAGCATGGACATGCTGTTTCTATCCCAAAGTCAAAAATCAGGCCATCCACTCTGACATTCTGCGATATGCATCCGTCAGCCCGACCTTGGGCTCCCACCCAAGGCTCCGCATTTTTGAGGCATCCAGCCACATTTTTACAGGCGGCGCATAGCCAAGCGCTGCCGGGTTCTCCGGTATCTCAATCCTAACCTTAATCTTTCCTCCGGCCAGCTCCTGGGCGACCATCTCCGCCATCTCCCGAATGGTGGTATGGCTCTGCTCATTGGCGATATTGTAGGCCCCTCCGGCTTCTCCCCGCAAGAGCAAAAGCAGAATCGCAGTCACCGCATCGGAGGAATAAACATAGTTGCCCTCCGACTCTCCGGTTGTGTGCAATACAATGTCCTCCAAGGCTGCCGCGCTCCTTGCAAACTGCGCAAACACCCGGTTTTCAGTGGGCAGAATCCCCGCCCCAAAGGTCTGTGCCAGCCTGGCGCTGGTCACCCGCAGACCGTGCTGAGATGCATAGGCGGTACACAGACATTCGCACATGCGCTTTCCCTCCGGATAGCAGGATCTTACGGATGAAAGATCCACGTACCCCAGATCCTCCTCCCTTGTCTTCCCCTCATGCCTCGGCTGTCCGTATACCTCCATGGAAGAGAGGTACACCATGGCCTTCACATTCTTGTCCACAGCAAAACGCAGGATTTTATCCGTGCCGTCCACGGCAGTTCGAATCGTCCCGACCGGATCCTCCACCATAAGCTTTGAGGTTGTCAC